>JANXXY010000375.1 GCA_025350365.1 Bacteroidales bacterium
CAAGGCTAAAAAACAAAAAAATTATTAAAATTTAAATGAGTAACCGGTGTTATGCCTAATTTAAATTTCTGCTCACTTTAAAGTTTTTCCTTTCTCTGCGAGTGGGTTTTCTCGCTTCGCTCGAATACCTTCGGTGAAATCCTTCGCTAGATTCCTCTCGAATCTCATAAATCCATTTTCGCTCATTGAGTGCTTTATAATAAAAAGTAAGGGTTAAACTTTTTAGGTACAACATCGGGAAATCATAAAAAATTTATTTTATTATTTGTGCATTTAATAACTATGTCATAAAATAAGGATTATCTGGGAAAAGGTGGGTTTATAAGATATTAAGTTAAACGGTATGATTAATAAACAATTATCAGAATTAAATTGCTTTATGAACAAAAACGCATATGTAACTTTATAAAAAAAATTAATAAGTCGGCATTTTTTATTTATTTATGCTATATTTGTTAGGTTAAATAATTATAAAGTTAACTTTCTAAAATGGATTCTGAAGACGAAAAAACCATAAGTGTAAGGGATAGCAAAAAAACAGCTTTACGTAATAAGTTGCTAACCACTTTTTATCAAGAGGGAACGAAATCAATTCCTGATTTAAGTGATTCATTACAATTGAGTATTCCAACCATCACTCGTTTTCTAGAAGAGCTGGCTCATGCGGGATATATTATTGAAGAAGGCGAAGGCTTTTCAAGTGGCGGAAGAAGGCCGGTTTTATATGGATTAAATCCAAATGCTAAATTTGTGATTAGTGTAGATATTGGACGCTTTATCATTCGCATAGCGTTGGTTAATCTTCGTAATCAGTTTATTGCCCCTGTTAGGATTATAAATGAAGGCCTCTCATCTCAGTCCGATATACTTCAATTGATTAAACAAGAATCAGAAGATTTAATAAAACAATCGGGAATTTCTAACGATAAAATATTAGGTGCAGGTATCTCATTACCAGGTTTAATAGATATTAAAACCGGAATTAGTTATAGTTATTTTACTGCCGTTGGAAAGCCTCTTCATGAACTTTTTAAAGAAATATTTCCATTTCCTGTATTTGTGGAACACGACACCAAAGCAATGGCACTGGCAGAATTGTCCTTTGGACTAGCCAAAGGCAAACAAAATGTGCTATGTCTTGTATTGGGAGCTGGAGTTGGGTTAAGCATGATTATGGCAGGTAAGTTATACAAGGGAAACTCCGGCTTCGCAGGTGAATTTGGTCATATACCGGTGGCAGACAATGGTCAACTTTGTTATTGTGGAAAGGTTGGCTGTCTCGAAACTGTTGCATCCGGTGTTACCCTCATTCAAAATGCCCGTAACGGAATTGCATCCGGAGCTTCATCGAAAATTACAGATCTTACCAATAATAATCCCGAAAAAATTTCACTGGATATAATTATTAAAGCCGCCGCATTGGGCGACCAGTATGCCATTGCATTGCTTTCACGTACCGGAGAAAGTCTCGGGAAAGGTATCGCTACCTTACTTCATCTTTTCAATCCTGAAATGATTATACTCGGAGGCGAACTTTCAAAAGCTGGCAATCATATTACTGATCCCATTAAACAAACGCTTAATCAGCATGCCATTGCAAG
This sequence comes from Bacteroidales bacterium, assembly GCA_025350365.1. Taxonomy (GTDB): domain Bacteria; phylum Bacteroidota; class Bacteroidia; order Bacteroidales; family JAAUTT01; genus JAAUTT01. The sequence goes on from JANXXY010000375.1 coordinate 1,602, forward strand.
AATTCTTCGGGATACGGAGTTGGTAACAACCGAGCTAGGGGAAAATGCCACATTAATGGGTACTGTTGCTTTGGTAATTAATAACTTTTTTACTAAAGGAGCCGATTTTCCTAAACTTTAATGATAAGAGGAATTGTCAGTAATTATAAAACGCTGACATCTGTTTTAATAACACAACATTTAAAACTAACGTATGACGTCTACTCAAATTACAAGTCCTGGAGCTAAACAGGGCAATTACATTTTTTCTATTGCTATTATAGGGGTTTTATTTTTTATTTTTGGTTTTGTTACCTGGCTTAATGGAACGTTGATACCATTTTTACAAACAGCCTGCGAGCTTACACCTGTCGAAGCCAGCCTTGTGACGCTTGCCTTTTACATTGCGTATTTTGTAATGGCCTTGCCTTCCTCTTTTGTTCTGAAGAAAACGGGTTATAAAAATGGTATGAGCCTTGGACTGTTAGTGATGAGTATTGGTGCATTAATATTTATACCGGCAGCTTACAGTCGCATGTTTGGAGTTTTTCTTTCAGCGCTTTTTATCATGGGAACCGGCTTGGCACTCTTGCAAACAGCATCAAATCCATATATTACAATTATCGGCCCACGTGAAAGTGCTGCGGTTCGTATTTCAATAATGGGTATTTGTAATAAAATGGCTGGTTTTATCAGCCCACTTATCCTTACTGCCCTTGTAATGCATGGAATGGATAAATTCAAGGATGAAAATCTGAAGTTACTAGACCAAGTGTCTAAAATGGCTGCGCTGAATGAATTGTCATCGAGGTTAGTTGTTCCTTACATCTTTATCGCTATCGCCTTGTTTTTGTTGGCTATAATGATAAAATTCTCGCCCTTACCCGACACTATTGATGTGGAAGGGCATGAAGATGAGAGCTTGATGGGTTTTATAAGGCAAATTCCAGGAGCACTTAAAATTCCTCATATGCTGCTGGGAGTAATTACACTGTTTTTTTATGTGGGTGTTGAAGTAATGGCCGGTGACAGCATAAGCCAGTTCGGAAGAAATCTTCATTTGGATTATGCCTCAAAACTTACCAGTTTTACCATGGCTTTTATGGTTGTAGGTTATATTATCGGAATTATAAGTATTCCGAAATACATCAGCCAATCCAAAGCGCTCAGGGTTAGTGCCATTTTAGGTGCTATCTTTGCTGTTGGAGCTATCTATAGCAATCCGAATGATACCTCATATTTCACGGCATCGTTTGGATGGTTGAATTCATTTAGCTTCATTAACATACCAATGCTGCCAAATCCTGTTTTCTTTATTGCCTTATTAGGCCTTGCGAATGCTCTTATGTGGCCTTCCATCTGGCCTCTTGTATTGCAGGATCTTGGTAAATTTACCAAGATAGCTTCTGCCCTGCTCGTTATGGGTATTGCCGGTGGTGCTATAATTCCGCCTTTATACATTAAGATGTCTATGTCTATTGGTTATCAGAATGCACTTTGGATTATGGTACCAATCTATCTTCTCATTTTATTTTATGCGATTCAAGGTCATAAAATCAGAAAATAAACAATATTATTCCTTTTACGTTTTTGAATTTATGAAGGGCAATAGTGTTAAATATCATTAAGGACATTGAATGAGCAAAATGGTTTCAGATTGAGTACCATTATTAATGTGATTAATTCTAACCCATGATAAAAAAAACAATACAAACACTGTTCGTATTATTCCTTTTTTGTTCATCTGCTTTTTCACAGAATCAGGCGAATGATATCCGAACGCTACAAACTAAAATTGCAGATCTTTTGGCACTTATGCCCACCAACGATCCCGTCCGGTTGGATAAACTAATGAACGAAATGTCAGGTTTGGGCGAGCAGGGAATTATAGATATTGCCGGAAAGCTCACTGTACCTGGCAAAGGGAATGATGCAGAAGTACAATTTGCCCTTGAAAGTTTTTCCAAATACGTTTTATTGAAAGGAAAGGAAAGCATTCGCCAAATGTGCATTAAGGCATATTGTGCTGCCCTTGAGAAAACAGTCCAAAAGGAAATTAAATTATTTTTGATTACTCAGTTGCAACTGGTAGGCAATAATGATTTGGCAGTTCCTTATTTAAAGAAATATTTAACTGATGAACGCCTGTGCGACCCGTCAGCCAGAGCTTTAGCTGTGATTAATACAACTGCCAGCCGTAAGGAATTGCTGGACGCATTGCCAAATGAAAAAGGCAACAACTTAATTTCAATAACACAAGCTCTGGGTGATTGCAGGAATGCCGAAGCTATTACAGCTATTTCTGGTTTAGTAATGAGCAACGACCTTAAACTTAAAAAGGTAGCCCTCTGCGCACTAGGTAATATTGGTGCGTTATCGTCAGAGAGAATTCTAGTAACCGAAGCGGCCAAAGCTGGCTATACCTATGAGGTGACAGGTGCCGTTTCGTCGTATCTTTTATGGATTAAGCAAATAGGTAATGCTGGTGATACCGCTATGGCTATTACTGCATGTAAAGGGTTGATGAAAAGCTGTTCTGCTGAAAATCAGGTTCATACTAAAAGCATTGCCCTGGCGCTGTTGGTTGATTTTGACAAAAAGAATGCACTTTCCGTTTTGCTGGAAGCGGGAACAAGCAATGAAAAGGAATACCGCGATACTGCCCTTTATCTTGCCGAAACTAATGGCACAGCTCAAGCCACTGAAATGTGGATAAAAAAAGCATCCAAATCTTCCGCTGATACTAAGGCAGATATCATTATCATGCTGGGAAAGAGAGGAGATATATCTGCATTGCCATTTCTTATAACTTCATTAAACGACAGCAAAACTAATGTTTGTTGTGCAGCAATACTTGCTTCGCAAAAGCTTGGTCAGGAAAAGTCACTTAAGCCTTTGCTTGACTTGTTGTTGAAACCTAATAATGAGGTATTGAAGGCAGTTAAAACTGCATTATTGTCGATGAAAGGCGATCAGGTTGTTTCGTCGGTGGCTGCGGCTATTGCAAATGCACCCGCAGCCTCAAAAGTTATATTACTTGAAGTATTGGCATCCCGTCAGGCTTCGATGTACAATAAGATCGTATTTGATCAGACAGGTTCGGGCGACCTAATTGTTCGCATGGCCGCATTGAATGCTTTGACACGAATGGCTACTGAAAATGATCTCGATCAGTTGAATAAACAATTGTTAACAGCTTCGTTGAAAGATGAAATATCTGCCATTCAGGCTGGTATGATTTTTGGAGTTCGACAGCTCAAGGAAATTGAAAACCAAACGGACAACATTAGTAAACGCATAAATAGTGTAAACCCTGGCCAAAAAAGTTTGTATTATCCCATCCTTGCAGGAATTGGCGGTATAACTGCACTTAATATAGTTTTCAAGGAATATAATAATGGGACATCAGACCAGCAAGCATTAGCTTTTGAGGCTCTTACGCATTGGAATGACCATACCGCCATCAGTAAATTAATTGATATTTGCAGATCGGGAAATAAGGTATATGGTGATAAAGCTATGAAGACTTATTTAGGTCTTGTAAGTAAATCGGAGTTTCCCCAGGACCAAAAGTTGCTGTTGTTGCGTAATGCTTTCGATATTACCGGCGAAATTAATCAACAGAAAAGAATATTGAATGAAGTTAGTAATTTATCAACTTTACAAGCACTTCTGTTTGCCGGAAGATTTATTAACAACCCTTCTCTTCAGCAGGAAGCAGCCAACGCCGTGACGAAAATTGCTTTTTCAAACAAAAATTTATATGGTAAAATAGTAACTGATTTATTGAATAATGCAATTTTGGCGCTAAACGGCCCTGAAAGTGAATATCAGAAAGAATCACTCCGTAAACATATAGCTTCTTTGCCAACAGATCCGGGGTTTGACTCCATGTTTAATGGAAAGGATCTTACAGGATGGAAGGGCTTGGTGGAAAATCCCATCGCCAGAAGTAAAATGACTCCTTTACAACTTGCTGAAGCACAAAAAAAAGCCGATGAGGTGATGAATAGCGGATGGAAAGTAAAAGACAACAAACTAATTTTTAAAGCAAGAGGTGAAAACCTCTGCACCAATGAACAATATGGCGATTTCGAAATGTTTGTCGATTGGAAAATTACCAAAGATGGTGATGCGGGAATCTACCTGCGTGGGTCACCACAGGTACAAATTTGGGATACATCTCGTCGTCAGGTAGGAGCGCAGGTTGGATCGGGCGGTTTATATAACAATAAGGAGAATATGCACGATCCGTTAAAAATTGCTGATAACTTGGTAGGAGAATGGAACACGTTTCACATTACAATGAAAGGGGAACGCGTAACTGTTTATCTGAATGGGGAATTGGTTGTTGATAATATCATTCTCGAAAACTACTGGGACAGAAGTATTCCTATTTTTCCATCAGAACAAATTGAGCTTCAGGCTCACGGCTCACTGGTTGAATATCGCGATTTATACATTCGCAAAATTCCCAAACCCCAACCATATAAGGTTTCTGAAATAGAGCAAAAAGAAGGATTCAAAGCCCTTTTTGATGGAATAAGCATGTATAACTGGACTGGTAACACCCACGATTACATTGTGGAAGACGGAAATATTGCTGTTTATCCCAAAGACGGGGAGCATGGCAATCTTTATACAAAGGAAGAGTTTAGTGATTTTGTTTATCGGTTCGAATTTCAACTGACTGCTGCTGCAAATAACGGAATCGGAATACGTACTCCCCTCGAAGGTGATGCTGCTTATGTTGGCATGGAACTTCAGATACTCGATAACGAAGCAGATGTATATAAAGACCTGCAACCTTATCAATACCATGGATCGGTGTATGGAGTAATTCCTGCAAAACGCGGATTTCTGAAACCTTTAGGTGAATGGAATTATGAGGAAGTAATTGCTAATGGTCCCAACATCAAAATTATTTTGAATGGCGAAACTATTCTCGATGGGAATATCGACGAAGCTAGTAAAAATGGTACTATCGACCATAAAATTCATCCTGGTTTGCATAACAAATCTGGCCATATCGGATTTCTTGGACACGGATCGGTGGTGAAATTTAGAAATATCCGTATAAAAGACCTTGCAAATTCAAAATAGACAAATTTCAATTTATATGTCAGATATATTATTCCATCAGATTAGCCAGTTTACAACAATTGGAGATGTATTGGCTATTGAGCAGCTAACTACTGGTCATATAAATGATTCGTATCTTGTTAAAGCCAGGTCGGGAAAATATATGATTCAGCGTATAAACCATTTCGTTTTTAAGAATGTGCCACAATTGATGGAAAATATGTTGTTGATTTCCAATCACATTAAAAACAAAAGCGCCACCAATAATACAGGATTTGTAGTGCCGGAACTTGTAAATACTAACTCCGGGAATTGTTTCTATACCGATGAAACAGGTGATTTTTGGCGAATGTATAGGTTTATCGAAGGGAAAACTTATGATGTTGTAACCGATCCATTAATTGCCTGGGAAGGTGCTGGTGCTGTAGGGCTTTTTCATGCCTTGCTTTCCGATTTGGATGTGGCACAACTTTATTATACCATTCAGCGATTTCATGATATGGATTTCAGGATGGATAATTTTCATGAAGCGTTGGATAGTGATAAGTTAAAACGAAGCATGAAATGTCACAATGAAATAAATAAGCTGTTCAACTTTGCCAGGGAAGTATCGCCATTACACGAACAAGGGAAAAAAGGTCTCTTTCCTTTGAGAGTGACACATAACGACACCAAGTTTAACAATATTCTGTTTGATAAAAACCAAAAAGCCATTGGATTGATTGATCTGGACACAGTAATGCCAGGTTATCTGCTTTACGATTTTGGCGATGCTATCCGAACAGCTGCCAATACTGCAGTGGAAGACGAGGCGGACCTAAGTGCCATAAACATAAACATGGAAATTTACACGGCATATGTTAAGGGATATTTAAAAAATGCTCAAAGCTTTATTACAACTGCCGAAACGGACTTTCTGGCTTTGTCGGCGAAGTACATGACGTTCATTATGGCGCTGCGTTTTCTTACCGATTATCTTGATGGAGATATTTACTACAAAATAAACCATGATCATCATAACCTTCAACGTGCTCGTGCTCAAATTAAATTAATTGAAAGTATGAATATCCATTTCCTTCAAATGCAGGATATAATTGCGAAAGGGATTAACTGAGAAATATAATGCAAAAACCTTCAACACATTGCTGTCCTGAAGGTTTTTTGGGTGGAAGATGGGGCTCGAACCCACGACCAATGGTACCACAAACCACTACTCTAACCGACTGAGCTACATCCACCATTTTTCTGGAGTGCAAATATAGATATTTATTTATTCCCTACAAATGGAGCATACAAAAATAAAGCATATTTTTGTATGCGGTTTCGGTCTTCAAGCACAACTAAATTATAATTTTCAGCTTTGAATAAACTTAAGGGTAAAGTCAATATTATATTTAGCCTGCAATTCTCTCAAATATCGCGCTTTATTACTTTTTTAATTATCAGTTCTATCTTTACCAAACAAAATCTAACACATTTAACCAAAGATGAAATTGGTGATTTTGAACTTATGATGCTATTGTCTGCTGCCTTAAGCTATTTCTGGGTAACAGGCATCATACAAACGTTCCTCCCTCTTTACAATAACAACCACGTATTTAGTAAACGCACACATTTTCGCGAAAAATCACCCGAGATATTCAATACTTTTTTAATGCTTGCCTTTTTTAGTTTTGGCTTTGCGTTATTGATTTTTCTTTTTCGGAATAATATCTATGTTTATAAGGACTTAAAACCGGTTCCTCATGTTATTCCTTTGGTTATTTACTTCATTCTTAGTAACACAACCCCACTAATCGAATATATTTATTATGTAAGAAACCGTCCATATCAGATTATTAATTATGTTTTGTGGACTGCTTCTGCTCAGTTGGTTCTGGTATGCGGTGCGGTTATTCTCGGATTGGGTATTGAAACCGCTATTTGGGCTCTTATTGCAGTATCAGCAGTTCGGTTTATTTGGCTGTTAGTCTTGTTAGAACGCTATGCCGAGTTCAGATTTTCCTTTGAATACATAAAAACACATTTTCGGCTTGGAATGCCATTAATTATGAGCAGTCTATTAAGTGGATCGTCGCAATATATCGATGGTTTTATTGCATCGTGGACATTGACCCCAGATCGATTTGCCACTTTTCGGTACGGATCAAAAGAATTACCTTTTTCAAAAGATCTGTCAAACGGGCTAAATAATGCAATGTTAACCGGGTTTTCAACTCCTGAAAAAATGCGGAGAGCCATGTACGACCTTAAAAAAAAGTCGTTAAAGCTCATGCATTATTTGTTTCCGCTCTCTATCGTAATTATGCTGAGTAGTAAATTGATTTTCATTAATCTTTTCAGCAGGGAATTTTCCCGAAGTGCCGACATCTTTATGGTGTATCTGTTAATGGTCGTGAGTAGGCTTGTTTTCCCACAAACCATCTTAATTGGTTTAAAAAAGACTAAAATAGTTTTTTGGGCATCAGTTTTTGAAATTGCCTTTAATATAACCGCGAGCCTCTGGTTTATTTACTATACTGATCGCGGTCTGGTAGGCATAGCATTGGGAACTGCGCTTGTTCATGCCCTTGAAAAAATATTTCTGGTTGCCTATAATTATTATAAACTTAATATACCACCAAAAGCATATATCCCGGTTCGGTGGTTTATATTTTACAGTCTATTAATAGCAACCATCTTCGTTCTTATCGATCGCGGTATTTTAACTATTTATTAAAGATTATTTATTTTATCGGTAAATTCTTTGCATTTTTAAATTGAATATTTAACTTTGCAGCCCATTGATAAAAAAATTATAGCATAATAGTCATGAAAAAGGACATACATCCAAAGAATTATAGATTGGTTGCATTTAAGGACATGTCGAACGAAGATACCTTTATCACAAAATCGTCCGCTGCTTCTAGAGAAACCATTACCATTGATGGAGTTGAATATCCATTATTAAAACTTGAAATCTCAAACACATCACACCCGTTTTATACCGGTAAGATGAAACTTCTTGATACAGCCGGTCGTGTTGATAAGTTTATGACTCGTTACAAAGACCATTTGAACAAGAATAAATAAAATTTCGATATACGAATTTAAGCTCCTGACTATCATATAGCCAAGGAGCTTTTTTATTTCTATCTGTTTATTCATATAATATAGATAATAGCGATTTTTAAATTGTACAAACAATTAAAAAAACATATAAGTTTGTGGCAATAGTTTTTAAATATTAAACTTAAATATTTCAAAATGAATTGCATTCTTTTTGATGATGTTAGCTTTACAAACTTACTTCCACTTACCTTTACCAGGCCAGTAAGTGAAGTACGTGTTGGGATATTAAAAATTTCAGAAAAGTGGCAGAAGCATCTTTCCGAAAATGTTTCTTTTCTGGCCGAAGATTATTTATCATTAAAGTACCCGGCAAAAATAATAGATAAGAATATTCTGATTAATGGGTCTATTTTGCCCAACGAATTAATTATTAAATTGATACGTTCATTAAAGATTGGACAGGTATTAAAAACAGGCAATATTGTTGTTGCTGCTCATCTTAATGCCGATCAGACTTCAAAATTCAATGTAAATGAAATAAGCCAATTCGAAATAATTGATACACCCATATCTATTTGTAAAATAAATTTTCCATGGGATATTTTTACAAATAACGACACGGCTATAAATGAGGACTATGAGCTTCTCACAAAAGGTAGAAAATCGAATCCCATCAGCAACACAAATCAGGTTTCCTTTCCGGAAAGAATCTTTTTAGAAGAAGGTGCTATAGTCGATTTTTCAATTTTAAATGCTCAACATGGACCCATTTATATTGGAAAAAATGCCGAAATAATGGAAGGATGCATGATACGAGGGCCATTGGCACTGTGTGAACATGCTGTTTTAAAGATGGGAACTAAAATTTATGGTGCAACAACTATTGGACCTTATTGTAAAGTAGGGGGCGAAATTAATAATTCGGTAATGTTTTCTTATTCAAGTAAAGCTCACGATGGTTTTCTGGGCAATTCGGTTTTGGGAGAATGGTGCAACTTAGGCGCGGATACTAACAATTCAAACCTGAAAAACAATTACGCCCAGGTAAAAGTTTGGAGTTATGGAAAAGAACGATTTATCGATACCGGCTTACAGTTTTGTGGTTTAATTATGGGAGATCATTCAAAAACAGCGATAGGTACCATGTTTAATACCGGCACGGTGGTGGGAGTTAATACCAATATTTTTGGTGCAGGATTTCCACGCAACTTTGTACCTTCATTTTCATGGGGCGGTGCCGGAGGCTTTACTACTTTTGGTTTAGAAAAAGCCTTCGAAGTTGCCCGAATAGTAATGAAAAGGCGTAATCTCAAGCTTTCAGAAAGCGACGAACAAATCTTAAAAAGGGTATTTGAACTTACAGAAAAAAACCGCCGACACTAACTTTTGGCTATTCACTACGTTACTACTTTCCAAGTTGATGGCACAACTATTGATAATAGCACTCAACGGATGTTTTTAAATAAAACAATCTTTCATGGTGTCAAATTGACATGTAATTCATTTTTATGAGCAAAAAGAACAATATTCTTATCCCAGATATTTTCATGAACAACAGCATTAATGATGAGAATGAATATATTCCTATTATCACTGACGAAGACGACGATTTGGCGGAAATTTTGAAAATACCCGATTTACTGCCAATACTTCCTCTTCGTAACACTGTTCTGTTCCCGGGAATTGTAATTCCTATTACCGTTGGCAGGGACAAGTCGATTAAACTGATTCGTGAAGCTTACAAAAAGGATAAAATTATTGGTACCATTGCCCAGCGCAATCCTAATGTAAACGAACCTTCAGGGAAAGATATTTATAAAGTTGGAACCATTGCTCAGGTGCTTAAAATTCTTGAGATGCCCGACAATTCCACCTCTGTTATCATTCAAGGTAAGCAACGTTTTGAAATCAAAACCATAGTAAAAGATGAGCCATATTTGCAGGCTCATGTGGAAATTATTCCCGATATAAAGCCTGCAAAAATAAACCGCGAGTTTGAAGCTATCATTAGTTCGCTTAAAGATATTTCGTTACGTATTATTCAGTTAAATAGTAATGTTCCTCCTGAAGCGGCTTTTGCCATCAGGAATATCGAAAGTCCTTCTTTTCTAATCAATTTTGCATCATCGAACAGCGATATAAAGGCTGAAGAAAAACAAAAACTTCTCGAAACCAGTGATATTAAGAAAAGAGGAGTACTATTACTCGAATATTTAACGCGCGAATTGCAACTTTCGGAATTAAAGCGCGACATACAATCGAAGGTAAAAACTGATCTCGATCAGCAACAGCGTGAGTTTTTGCTTCACCAACAGATGAAAACCATTCAGGATGAATTGGGAGGAAATCCGCTGGATCAGGAGGTTGAGGAGCTGATGAAAAGGGCGAAAAAGAAAAAATGGAACAAAGAAGTTTCAACTGTCTTTGATAAAGAAGTAACTAAACTTCAACGACTGAATCCGGCTGCCGGAGAATATTCTGTTCAGCTAAATTATCTTCATATTTTGGTTGAATTGCCATGGCTGGAATACACCAAGGATAATTTTGATATGAAACGTGCCAAGAATGTTCTTGATAAAGATCATTTTGGGCTTGAAAAAGTAAAAGACCGAATACTTGAGCATCTGGCAGTATTAAAGCTGAAAGGCGACATGAAATCGCCTATCCTGTGCCTGGTTGGCCCTCCGGGAGTCGGAAAAACATCTCTTGGTAAATCAGTCGCAAAAGCGCTTGATCGCAAATATTGCCGAATGTCACTCGGAGGATTACATGACGAGGCTGAAATCCGGGGCCACCGTAAGACTTATATAGGCGCTATGCCCGGACGGATTATTCAGAACCTGAAAAAAGTAAAATCATCTAATCCGGTATTTGTGCTCGATGAAATCGATAAAGTAGGTCAGGATTATCATGGCGATCCGGCATCGGCTTTACTCGAAGTGTTAGATCCGGAACAAAACAACACGTTCAACGATAATTTTCTTGAACTGGATTATGACTTATCAAAGGTGATGTTTATTGCAACAGCCAACACACTGAGTACGATACATCCTGCTTTACGCGATCGTATGGAAATTATTGAAGTGAACGGATACACCATCGAAGAAAAAATTGAGATTTCCAATCGCCATTTGTTGCCAAAACAGTTGAAAGAACACGGACTTAAAAAAACGCAACTTTCAATAGATAAGGATATTTTGGAGTATGTTATTGAAAATTATTCGCACGAATCCGGTGTGCGGGAATTGGATAAAACACTTGCTTCGCTGGTAAGAAACATAGCAAAAAGAATTGCTTTTGGCGAAGATTACAATAAAAAATTACTTGTTGCTGATGTTCTCAAAATTCTTGGAGGCGCCAGATACAGTAAGGACAAATACCAGGGGAATACCTACGCCGGAGTTGTTACAGGTTTGGCATGGACTGCATCGGGCGGTGATATTCTTTTTGTAGAAACAAGTCTGAGTAAAGGTAAAGGGGTGCTCACTCTTACCGGTAATCTCGGCGATGTAATGAAGGAGTCGGCTGTGATTGCTTTGGAGTATCTGAAATCTCATTCACACTTATTGGGTATTTCAACCGATGTTTTTGAAAAATGGAATGTACATATTCACGTTCCCGAAGGAGCAATTCCAAAAGACGGTCCATCGGCAGGTGTTACTATGATATCTTCCATCAGCTCTGCATTTTCGCAACGTAAGGTACGCGACAAACTAGCGATGACAGGCGAAATAACCCTTCGCGGTAAGGTGCTTCCGGTAGGGGGTGTTAAGGAAAAAATTCTTGCTGCCAAAAGAGCAGGAATAACCGACATCATTCTTTGCTTCGAAAATAGGAAAGACATTGAAGAAATTCCTTCGCATTACCTCACAGGGTTAACGTTTCATTATGTAAATAATATTGAGGAAGTACTCGAATTTGCATTATTGCCCGAAAAAGTAGAGAAAGCGCTGGAAATCGTTTAAATTGTATTTTCTTTCTTAACTTTGGTTACTTTTGGTATTAAAACAATATGAAAATGGGAGGTTTGTTTTGGGGTATTATCTTAATTATCATTGGAATAAGTCTGATTGTTAAAGTTGTATTTAAAATTGACTTTCCGATAATGAAGGTGCTGGTTGCCTTCTTCTTTATTTATCTGGGAATTAAAATACTTGCCGGAAATTTGGGATTTGCAAAATTCAAATCCGGACCTAACGATGTTATTTTTAGCGAATCAAGTTTTGTTCATCAACAAAACGTACCCAAGGAACAAAATGTTGTATTTGGAAAAGGAGTATTCGATTTTAGAAATTTATTGGAAAGTTCTCTACCTGCCGAAATTCATATAAATACTGTGTTTGGTAACAGCGAAATTTTAATCCGAAAAACCATGCCAGTCATCATAAAAGTAGACGCGGCTTTTGCCGGAGCTACCTTACCCGACGATAACTCAACTGTTTTAGGCTCGGCAAATTATCAATCGGCAAATTTTGATCCACTGAAACCACATCTTACCATTAAGGCCGATGCTGTTTTTTCATCCATGAAAATAACAGCCTATTAATTATTAAATTGCCATAATTATCTAACAGCGTTCAACATGAGTAAAATAGCAATATTCCCGGGGTCATTCGACCCTATTACTATTGGCCATGAATCGATTGTATTAAGGGCATTGAGCCTTTTCGATAAAATTATTATAGCAGTTGGTCATAATGAGACTAAAAAGGCGTTTTTCCCTTTGGCAGGAAGACTTTCGATGATCAGGGATGTGTTTGCCGGAAATGCTAAAATTGAAGTAATGCATTATGAAGATCTTACGGTATCGCTGTGCCAGCGTGTTGGTGCCAAATATATTCTCAGGGGTTTGCGTACTTCTGCCGATTTCGAATACGAACGAGCCATTGCACAGGTAAACAAAGCTATGTATGATGATATAGAATCAGTTTTTATACTTACTTTACCGGAACATACTTCTATTAATTCATCGATAGTGAGGGAAATTTTACATTATGGAGGAAATGCCGGCAAATTTCTTCCTGACTCAATTGACCCTAAAAAATATTTATAACAAACGCTATGTTTCGGGCTGTCTTCTTTCTTTTTTTTCTCGGCTTTAATATTTTTACATCTTATGCCGGTATGGTTGTAATTCATGGGAACAGTGCCGAATACAAGGGAGCTATTCTGTCATTTTATCATTATAACAACCAAATTTCAAACAAAGAAGTTTTAATTGCCAATAGTAAAGTGAAAGAAAATGGCGACTTTGAATTGTCATTTGAGGTGACTCAAACTGACTATATCTTCTGTCATACAGGTGTTTTCTTTCTTTACATGTTTATCGAACCAAACTGTGATTACACCATCACACTTCCTTCACGCATTGATAAAAAACAAGATGATATCCTCAATCCGTTTTTTAAAGAGCTTAGGGTTCATCTTTTAATATCCGCATTTCATTCAAACTTATTATTAACTAATGAACTCCCCGACAAGGAATTAAATTTTTTAATTCAACAGTTCGATAATTATTTCGATCCGTACTATGAAAAATATGCCTCAAATATTTATACCAAAAACGGGGTAAAGGGTATGGATACTACCATGCATACCATCGAAGCAACATTTGGTGGAATCAAAAATCCCTATTTTCAATCATACTATACCTATCGGGTTGGATTACTAAAATTTATGTCAACTAGTTTTAAATCACGTAATATCTCCAACAATTATTTCCTCAATAAGCCGGTGCTTTATAACAACCCTGCTTTTATGGAGCTTTTTAATCAGGTATACGAAAAGTACTTTGTTTATTTTGGCAGAACTAAGGAAGGTAAAGTTATTTATGACAACATAAATACCGCTAAGAGTCTAACAAGGTTAAAGAATACGTTGGCTCAAAACCAGGTGCTGGCAAACGATACATTGAAAGAGTTTGTGATTTTAAAGGGGTTACACGATGGTTTTTATGAAATGGAATTCTCTCGCGAAGCTTTACTGCAAGTTCTCGATTCGCTAAGCCTAACCACTAAAATTGAAAAACATAAGGTTATTGCCGGGGATATTCGCGAAAAGGTTACGAGACTTATTCCGGGTTTTTCTCCACCTCCTTTTAAAATGCTAAATCAGGATAGTACATGGGTCAGCCTTAACGATTTTAAGGGGTCGTATGTGTATGTTATGTTTTGTACAACTCAGAATTACGCTTGCCTTAAGGAATATGATCTGATAAAAAAGCTTTATGAAAAACATGGCAAAATACTTAAAATAGTTACCATTTCATTTGACGAAACGCTTGCCGACACCCGGATGTTTGCAAAAAAAATGAAGTATAACTGGACGTTTCTTCATTTCGGGAATCAGCCCGAAATTCTAAAGGACTACGACATCAGAACTTTTCCAACTTATTTTCTTATTGACAGGGAAGGTAAATTAGCCATGTCGCCGGCGCCGTCTCCGGCCGAAAACTTTGAGGTTTATTTATTTCAGCAACTTAGAGCTAAAGGGATTTTGTGAAACCTGCCAGGTCTATCCTGGGAATTAAGGTTTCTCCTGATTTATTTGCGCGATAAAGATATCCTTAAGAGATTCAAACGTATTTTTCATAACTTCACTCACAGTCTGGTAATCGAACCATTTTATTTCTGTAATATCTTCCGAAAGCTGAGGCTTAGGTTGTTCGTAATCAGTTACCTCCATCTCATACCATATTGTACGTTTTAAAATGCGGGTGTTTTTTTCCAGATAAAAATGGTAGGTGTCGAAAAGTCTTTTTCCAACTTCAATTTCTTTTAAACCACATTCTTCCTGAACTTCTCGTATAGCCGTTTGTTTGTAAAATTCTCCCTTTTCCACTTTGCCTTTGGGTAAATCCCACTTTCCGCGACGAAAAATGGCCAATAATTTACCATCAGGTCGATGAACAGCGCCGCCGGCAGCTTCTACAATGGTATAGCACGATTTTAAAATATCAAGCAGAACATCCTCATTGTCATGAAGTATGTATAGAGCCTTTATATGATTGAATTGTTCGAAGGCTTTAAGAAGTTCATCCAAACCCTCCTTTTTTTCGTACTTATAAAACAAGCCGTCATTCTTTTCAAAGGTTTTAGTAATTTTGCTGCTCAAAAAAACAACACGATCATTATAAAAAATCTTATATCCTTGTAGCATGGCAACAATGTTGAATTTAATTCCCCGGTATTTACTACAAAGTAAAGCAATAAAGTTAGAACCAACAAAACCATTTAATTGGGCTTCGGGATGGAAATCGCCCATCTATTGCGATAACCGGATAACCCTTTCGTTTCCCGAAATCCGAACAGCTATTAGAAATTCTTTTGTTGAAACGATAAAAGAATGTTATCCATCGGTAGAGGTGATTGCAGGCGTTGCCACGGGAGCTATTGCTCAGGGGGCGCTGGTTGCTGAGGCCATGAAAGTACCCTTTGCTTATGTGCGGTCGTCGCCTAAAAAACATGGTATGGAAAACCTGATTGAAGGTATAGTAAATCCAGGACAAAAAGTGGTTGTTATTGAGGATCTTATTTCAACCGGAGGAAGCAGCCTTCAGGCAGTTGAAGCCCTGCGTAAGGCTGGAGCTGAAGTACTGGGAATGGTAGCTATTTTTACCTATGGGTTTTCAGTTGCCGAAGAAAACTTTAAAGCTGCCGATTGCAAACTGGTTACGCTAACAAACTATATGGAGCTTTTGAATTTTGCCCTGGAGTCGAATTATATTAAAAAGGACGAATTGGAAGTTTTGCAGCAGTGGAGACAGAGTCCGGATACATGGATGCAGGATAAATAAATGTTATTAATCAAGAAAGTAATAATGCTATGGAAACTAAGATAGAAAGCCGTGTTGGTACAATTCAATCGAGTGACGAGAGAATCTATACCTTTATCTCGAACTTCAACAATTTTAAACAATTTATACCAGCCGATAAGGTTCACGATTTTGAGTCCACCGAAGATAGTTGCAAATTTTCAGTGGCAGGTGTTGGTAAGGTGGGACTTCAGATAATGGAACGTGAACCTTTTAAAACCATCAAAATTACCGGCGATGGAATGGCAAATCAAAAATTCAGCTTCTGGGTACAGCTGGTGCGAAAAGAAGAAAATGACACTCGCATTAAACTCACTATTAAGGCTGATCTGAATCCTATGCTGAAAATGATGGCACAAAAACCGCTTCAGAATTTTCTTGATAAACTTGTGGATGCACTGGAAAAAATGAGGTTTTAAGAGTTTTTTTGCTGAAAAAAGTAACCTACGTTCGGCTTAGGCTGTGCCTTAGCCGAATATATCCTTCAAGCTGTGCCTGATTTTATATGGAAATTATTTAAATCATCCATCCATTCAGGGATATTTTTTAACTTGCACAGGCATTCTGGAGGATGCACTTTTCAATCGCGTGATGATAAATCATTAACTACTAATTCATTCAAAATGACATCAAGACGGATTTTTTTAAAAAATACCATCACCACTGCCGCGGGCGTAGGGTTGGTATCTGCTTTATCTGGTTCAATGTTAAGTTGTTCACCAAATGATAAAATAAATGTTGGCCTTATCGGATGCAATGGAATGGGTTTTGCTGATTTAACAGCGTTTCTTGGCAATCCCGAAGTAGAATGCATTGCATTGTGTGATATCGACGAATCGGTTTTGGCAAGGCGAGCTGCCGATGTTGAAAAACTTCGCGGTAAAAAGCCGCCTCATCTATATAAAGATTGGAGAAAACTCATCGACAACAAGGACGTAGATGTTGTTATTATAGGAACTCCTGACCACTGGCATTGTCTTATAATGGTTGCCGCTTGTGAAGCGGGAAAAGATGTTTATTGTGAAAAGCCAATAGGCAATAGCATTGAGGAATGCAATATCATGGTTAAAGCAGCTCAGCGATACAAGAGAATAGTTCAGGTTGGTCAATGGCAGCGCAGCGATCCACATTGGGCGAGCGCGGTAGATTTTATCCGTTCAGGTAAATTAGGGAAAATACGTCTGGTTCGGGTATTTTCCTACCAGGGTTGGTGTCCTTCGATACCTGTTGTTGCTAACGAACCGGTTCCTCAGGGTGTTGATTATGATATGTGGCTGGGGCCGGCAACTCAGCGACCATTTAACAGAAACCGTTTCCATTTTACGTTTCGTTGGTTCTGGGATTATGCAGGTGGTTTGATGACCGACTGGGGTGTTCACCTTCTGGATTATGCCCTTTATGGCATGGATGTAACTACTCCCAAATCAATTATGGCCATGGGTGGAAAATATGGCTATCCAACTGATGCTTGCGAAACACCTGATAGCTTACAAACTATTTATGAATTCGACGGGTTCAATGTGATGTGGGATCATGCCATAGGTATCAATGATGGCGCTTATGGCCGCAATCACGGATTGGGCTTTGTTGGCGAAAATGGAACACTTGTTATTGACCGCAATGGATGGGAGGTGATTCCTGAAATAGTGAACAAGCAAAAACGAATGGAAGCTGTTGCGTTACAACCCGGTTTAAATTTAGGCTTGGAAAACCATGTAAAAAATCACCTCGATTGTATTAAACATCACAGTCACAAATTAAATGCAAGTGTTGAGATTGGCGCACACATCGCGAAATTCTCGCATTTAGGAAATATCGCTTATCGTTCAGGTAAAAAACTAGTTTGGGATGGTACTAAATTTACGAATGACGTTGATGCCAACCGTTACCTTGTGCCTCATTACCGTGCACCCTGGGAACTGCCAAAAGTATAACATAATAAAAGGGGAATGAGAGTTCCCCTTTTCAGTTTTTTAACCTTGATCAAAGCATAATTAATCTCGATTATTCTGAGACTATTTCCTTATTTCTGCAATTAATTCATTTGTGGTCAACAATTCGGCATAATAATAACTCAAAGCTGCCAAAAATGATTGATGAACATCGTTAGATTTTATTGTTATGTTGTTTAAGGCTAAATCCTTAGTTGCGCAAGCATCGGAAATTATTGTGCACTCAAATCCAAAATCCTTTGCTGCGCGAATGGTAGCATCCACACACATATGTGTCATCATGCCGCAAATTACTAAATTCGTTATCGAATTACTTTTCAGGTGTTCCAGCAATCCGGTTTCGCGAAAACTGTTGGGAAAATGTTTCTTAATCAACATTTCTCCAGAACGAGGCTGAACATTTAAATGTATTTCAACCCCCTTGGTGTCGGGAATAAAGAACGTAGCATCCGGCCTCACTGAAAAATGCTGCACATGAATCACAGTTAGGTTCGTTTCTCTAAAGAATTGGAGGATTCTTTTTGCTTCAAGGCTGGCTTCATTGCTTCCTGTCAAAGGATTTGCTCCTCCTTTGAAATAATCATTTTGAATATCGATCAGGATTAATGCGGTTTTTGTGGTCATTTGATTTCTAATAATAAAGTGAATTACTTTTCGTAAACTTCCAGTGGCAATCCATCAGGATCAGAAAAAAAAGTGAAACGTTTATTGGTCAACACATCTGTTCTAATCGGTTCCGTTTCTACACCTTTCTCATTAAGCCCAATTATAGCTTCGCCAATATCATCTGCTTCAAAAGCCAGATGCCTTAACCCTGCTGCTTCAGGATCCGAAACCCTTTCAGGCGGACTATCAAAGGAAAATAGTTCGATAATGGTTTCGCCATTCAATGCCAGATCAAGTTTATAAGAGTTTCTTTCTTTCCGAAAGGTTTCTTTTACAATTTCTAGCCCAAGAACTTGGATGTAAAACCGTTTTGATACTGCATAATCGGAACAAATAATTGCAATGTGATGAACTTTATTTAGTTTTACCATTTGATTTAGGATGTTTGAAAACCGAAAATACGCAATAATGTATTATTTTCACCGAGTGAGTTCAATAATTATCAATAATATTTATTCTTGAAGAAAATAAACTTATTGCTTTACAGTTTATACTTTTGCAGAAACAGAACTTAATGAAATCGTTTTTTCGGTATTTTCTTTTTACTATATTTTTTATTAATTGTATTCTTGTCAATACAAACGGGCAGGTATTGAGCAAAACAGCCAATGGGAAAGCTGTTACCGCTTATTCATTATCCGACAGTATCTTTGTATTTCATCAATTTCCCATCGCCAAAAAGGGATCTCTTTCGGTAACTAACCCCTTTGGAACTAAAGCTACTTATGCTTGGAGCCTATACGATACCCTATCAAATACTTTTGGGACTGCCTTAAAAGTAGATTCAAATGTGTTATTTTCGAGCATCGATACCTTATCTCAAGGTGGATATAAAATTATGCTTACGGGAACCACACGCGACACCTCATTTATGGCATGGGTTTATTTCGATAACTATTCGCTTGCCGTTGAAAAAGACAATGCCGGAAACGTAAAGTTTGGAAAATATACTTGCGACTATGTCGACCTAAGTTCTAAAGTAACAGCACTGCCTCCTTTTGTATATGCAAATCCTCATACCTCTGCTAGGTATATATTGAAAGATACGTTTATCTATTTTTGGAACGCTGACCCAGCTCCCGAAATATCATTAATAAATGGCAAAGCTGCTTTTAGAGTGGATCCACCGCCATATATTGACACACGCTATAAAGTAAGGGTGACCGATAAATTCGGATTGGTGAAAGAAGAGGAGGTTTTTTATAAAACTATCCAGGTAAAGGCTGATTTTGATTTAACATACCAATTAGAATATGATACAACCCATGTATTTACTGATGGAGATAAAAAATCAGCGCCGTTGAAAGTGAATGTTTTTAACAAATCGTCAATAAAAGCCGAATCATTCACTTGGTATTTTATTGGTAAAGATACTGTTTATAATACAACCATTCCCGGCCCACGCACTTATTACCAACCGGATACATTCAAAATAAAGCTTTTTACTCAAAGTGCGGAGGGTTGCATAGATACAATTACACATAATTTTGTTGTTGAGCCTGCAAATATTGAAGATGGTGAACAACCACCTAATGTATTTACCCCGGATGGTAAAAATCCCATGTTTAAAATAAGTAATATTTCGATCAGACAATTTAAAATTACTATTTTCACCCGATGGGGAAGGGTAGCATATATTCATCAAGGTATTGATATGTTGGAATGGGAGGGATGGGACGGTAATATTGGAAATAGCAAAGCGTCCACCGGAGTATATTATTATGTGCTGGAGGTGTTTACCTGGGATAAAAAACCGGATCCTAAATTAATTCATACCAATGGCCGATATTCAGGCTTTTTCTATTTATTTAGATAGGAATAAACCTGGTTCCAATTACCCCTTCACACAATCTTATATCTTTGACATATTAATCCGACACTTTAAATTAATATATGGCCAGTATTTTAGTTATCGATGATGAACGCAGCATTCGCAATACACTTAAGGAAGTGCTTGAATACGAAAGTCATAAGGTTGATGTAGCGATTGATGGGATAGAAGGCCTTGATATGTTTTCGAAAAACAAGTACGACGTTGTTCTTTGCGACATTAAAATGCCCAATATGGATGGGATGGAAGTATTGGAAAAAATGTTCGAACATTCATCTGATGCCACTGTAATCATGATTTCCGGCCACGGAAATATTGACACAGCCGTGGAAGCTATCAAAAAGGGAGCGTTTGATTTTATCGAAAAGCCTCTTGATTTAAACCGCCTTCTTATTACCATCCGAAATGGACTCGACAAAACAACGCTGATTAGCGAAACAAAAGTCCTTAAGCGGAAAGTAAGCAAAACGTTTGATATTGTTGGCCAATCCGAAGCGATAAAGAAAGTGAAAGATATGGTAGATCGCGTAGCTTCTACCGATGCCCGCGTGCTAATTACCGGCAAAAACGGTACCGGAAAGGAATTGGTTGCCCGATGGCTTCACGAGAAAAGTCCGCGTGCGGCAATGCCATTCGTGGAGGTGAACTGTGCTGCTATTCCTTCTGAACTAATTGAAAGTGAATTATTTGGTCATGAAAAAGGTTCATTTACCTCGGCCTATAAAGATCGTAAGGGGAAATTCGAAAATGCTATCGGAGGTACCTTGTTCCTCGATGAAATTGGTGATATGAGCCTTTCAGCCCAAGCCAAAGTACTTAGAGCTTTGCAGGAAAACAAGATAACACGTGTAGGAAGCGATAAGGAAATTAAAGTTGATGTGCGCATTGTTGCAGCAACTAACAAAGACCTCAAAAAAGAAATTGAAGCGGGCAACTTCCGCGAGGATCTTTATCATAGGCTCAGCGTCATTCTCATTCATGTGCCGTCGCTCAACGAACGACTTGATGATATTCCGATTCTTGCTGAGCATTTTTGTTGTCAGATATGTGCTGAATATGGCATGACCATGAAAACAATTACCGATGATGCAATCGCTGAACTTCAAAATATTACCTGGACCGGCAATATCCGTGAATTCCGAAATGTTTTGGAACGACTGATTATACTATGCGACAAAGAAATAACAGGAGCCGATGTTCTGGCATATGCCCAGCCAATTTCAAGAGAGTTATAAATATTTATATGGCTTAAACAAGTTGCCTGCCGTTAGCCATGAGTTTGTGCGCCAAGCCAGTAATAAGTGGCCAGTACAGAGTTATCAGAAACCAGTAACCTTTTTCGACACGGTGTTCTATTTTTAATTAAATTTGGCGTTTTTATAAACTTAATACCAACAATCATGGTTTCGTATAAAGAATTAGGACTGGTTAATTCCAAAGACCTTTTCCAAAAAGCAGTGAAAGGCGGATATGCTATCCCCGCTTTTAATTTCAATAATCTGGAACAAATGCAAGCAATTATTGCTGCTTGCGTTGAAACAAAATCGCCCGTTATTTTGCAGGTTTCCAGCGGTGCCAGAAAATATGCCAATCAAACACTTCTGCGTTTTTTAGCTCAGGGAGCTGTTGAGTATGCCAAAGAGTTGGGATACGCAATTCCAATAGTTCTTCACCTTGATCATGGTGATACGTTTGAACTGTGCAAAAGCTGCATCGACTCGGGTTTTTCTTCAGTAATGATTGATGGATCACATCTTTCCTACGAAAAGAATATTGAACTCACCAAACAGGTGGTAGAATATGCACATGCACATGGCGTAACTGTTGAAGGTGAATTAGGCGTTCTTGCTGGCATTGAAGACGATGTTGTAGCAGAACATTCATCGTATACACATCCTGAAGAAGTGGAAGATTTCGTAAAGAAAACCGGTGTTGACTCATTGGCTATTTCGATAGGAACTTCTCACGGAGCTAATAAATTCAAACCTGAACAATGTACCCTCAATGCAGATGGTGTATTGGTTCCACCCCCTTTAAAATTCGACATTTTAGAAGAAATCGAAAAGAGAATTCCCGGCTTCCCAATTGTCCTTCATGGCGCATCGTCAGTGCCAGCCGAACTCGTAAAGACTATCAATGCAAATGGTGGAAAAATGAAAGATACTGTAGGTATTCCTGAAGAACAATTGCGTCGTGCAGCTTCGTCGGCAGTTTGCAAAATTAATATCGATTCAGATGGTCGTTTAGCTATGACTGCTGCTGTGCGTAAAGTGTTTGTAGAAAACCCCGGCGAATTTGATCCTCGTAAATACTTAGGACCTGCCCGCGACCAGCTAAAAGTGCTTTATAAGCACAAAATTAATAATGTACTTGGAAGCGCTGACAAAGCATAAATTTCAAAAAGCCCCGCATTTACGGGGCTTTTTTTACTATCTGCGAATTCAAAAGACCAATCAAGCTTCAACTAAATAATTAGTTATCAAACTCAAAAAAAAAATTATTACTTTTGCACTTTGAAAGCTATTGGAATGGTAAATTGTTGAGCAATGGTTTTGCCTCCATGTCTTCCGGGCATCCAATCAGGCGATGATTTTATTACCCTAATGGCTTCTTCATCAAGAGCAGAATCTACACTACGCAATACTTTGATTTCATTTATTTTTCCATCGGCTTCAATAACGAACGATAATATAACCTTACCCTGAATTCCTTTCTTTGCAGCGTTTTCCGGATATTTTAAATTTTGCAGAATCCAGGCACGAAAAGTTTCCAGATCTCCTCCCTGAAAGGTAGCGTTTTGCTCAGCTACAATAAATACATGTCTGTTTTTACTCTTTTGTAAATTACTCTTCTTTATGGTGTCTTTCTGTATTATGGAAGATAAGTCGTTTAAACTTAATTTATTCATTATATTGTCTGTAATTGGATCAAGAACTTGCTCTGGTAGCGACGCTTTAAACGAAAAGCATACTACTATAATAGCTGCTAATGGTAAGGCCAGAAAAAATCTAATTCTCTCAGTCCTTTTGTTTGTGATTTTTGTCATCATAAAAATTCGTTTTTTAATAAGAGATTGATTAAAATATGTAACAAATTGAACTTGATTGGTTCTGAATAATTGATTAAGCAATAATTGCTGATAATTTACCTGATTGATTCCATGACGCAGTGTGCCGGCATCCGCAAGAAATTCATGATTTTCAATGATAGCTTTCCGAAACAACCAGGCAAACGGATTAAACCATTGGCTTACAAGGATAAGGTCGATAAAGATCCTATCCAGTGTATGCCATTGCTGGATATGGGTTTTCTCATGCAAAATGATCTTTTTTCTTTCATTCGATGAAATGTTCTGATTAATAAAAATGTAGTTAAAGAATGAAAAGGCAAGAGGGTGTTTTGTTTCAACAATATAAATGCGATTATTTTTTTTTATGAGAGAATGGGTAAGTAATTGCCGGATATGCCAGAGTTGCCTTGTAAACCATATAAGATATAGACAACATGAAGCAATGGCCATGGCAGAAATAATCAGATTCAAATGATTAAATCCAAAATCAGGTGACGCAATATTGGATTGTATCACCACTTCTTTAATCTGAAAAATTGACATGGTGAGAGGAACTGAGCTTGGAAGTTGAATTTCAACAGCAGGAATGATCATGGATGCAACCAGCGTTGACAACAGGTAAATCCGGTTTATCTGAAAATTAGTTTGTTTTCTAAGTAAAAGATGGAAGACCATGTAAAACAGCCCCTGGATAATTGCACATTCAACAACGTAGATTAACAATTTCATGGTTTTTTTCTTTTATGGTTTTCAACTGCCAGTTGCATCATCTTTAATGTTTCCTCAAGTTCTTTTACATCCATCTCCTCCGATTTTGCAAAGAACGACACCATGTTTCGAAAGGAGTTGTTAAAATGATTGTGTAGAAAATTTCCCAAAAATGCTTTGGTGTAATCGTCCTTTTGAACCAGAGGAAAATATTCATGTGTTTTTCCATACGCTTTATGATTAATAAAACCTTTTGTTTCCAGAATACGGACGATGGTTGATACCGTATTGTACGCTGGTTTTGGATCAGAAAACCGGTCGAGTATATCTTTTACAAATCCTCGTTCTATTTTCCAAAGAATCTGCATAATTTCTTCTTCCGCACGGGTTAAGGCTAAATCATTTTGTCGCTTCATAGTTAAATTAAATATTTAGTTACAAAACTAATAAATTAGTTACCAAAAATCAAGCCATTCGTTACTTTTTTTTTAAAAAAATTGACAGATCACTTTTACAATTAAAAACATTTTGTAACTTCCTACTACAATTGGTTGAAACTTTAATCAATGAGAATGAGTATAATGATTAGCGATTAACAATATAAATTTTAATGTCACTTAACAATAAAAGGTATGAAAAATTTTTCGAAGGCTATGATGGTTTGTTTGGTATTAATAGTCATTTTGCCTATGCAATCTTTTGGCCAAGCAAAACCAGTTAAGAAGGAGGCTGATATAAAAAAGTTTGAAATTGCAGCCAAAGCCGCCAAAGTAAAACTTGAAAAAGCTGAGAAATCTGTGTCGATTGCTGATTCCCTAATGGAAACAGGCAAAACTCAAATTAGCGAGAGTAAAACTGAAATAAAAGATCTCGATAAAGAAATAAAAATAACAACAAAAGAACTGGCTACAGCTCGAAAACCAGTTGAAAAGCAAGTCAATTCAAAAGATAGAACTGAATCTGCTGATGCAAAGGTAGAATTGAAAAAGATTGATACCGAGTACAAAGTAAAATTGAAGGAGTTAGATACAAAACTTAAAGCGGCTCAAAAGAAGGGTGTTACTGGCGAAGCCAATGTTACAAAAGGGAAAATGGGAACAAAAACTGCCGCTACGGGTTTAAAAACTGCTCAGGCAGCATATGATGCAGCTCAGGAAAAACTTGATAACGCAAAGGGTGAGGGTGAACCTGCCCCAATAGGAAAGAAAAAGAAAAAATAAACTTAAAACCCTCCAAAAGGAGGGTTTTTTATTACTTTTAACTCATTATTAAACCCAATATCTCTGATTACCGTATAAACCCTATACACAACCTCAGTGTATGAAGAATTTATTCAATATTAAATTTATATTAGTCTATTTCTTATCTCTTTCTTCATATGCTTTTGCTTTAGCAGAAACCAGGGAATTGACTGCCGGATACGAACCCGATTCGGTAAAGGTCATTCAAATTCTCACGGGAGTGCGACGAAAATTTGCTTTAGACAAGATTTTAACGCGCGAGGATTCCATATCTGTAAGGGAGGCCATTCGGATTTCTCAGAAAACATTATACATTTCCGGCGAAGCTCAGTGTTTTGATGTTTTGGGTGTGCGTGAGCGTAATCGTTCAAACTACAGCAAGGCCTTGGAATTACATCTAAAAGCTTTAGATATTATTGGTAAACTTTCTCTTGACATAGATAAAGCAATTATTCTTAATAATATTGGTGTGGTTTATCGCAGGCTTGACGATTTTAAACGAGCGGCTGATTATCATCTTCAGGCACTGGCATTGGCTGAAAACATTAATGACATACCAACCATTTGTGTGTCATTAAATAGCCTCGGCAATATTTTTTTAACTCAACAACAGTTCGCAAATGCTTTAAAATATTTTCAGGCAGCCCTTGAAAATGAAGTTAAAAGAAATAATCTGCTGGGGATAGCTATAAATTTAAACAATATAGGATCGATATATGATGAACAAAAACACTATAAAAAAGCAATTGAATTTATCAATAAATCACTAGAAATCAATAAAAAACTCGGAAGTAATAAAGGAATAGCAATTTGCTACAATGGATTAGGAGGAATATTTTTAAAACAAAACCGAACTCAAAAAGCGCTCGACTATTTTCAAAAAGCATTGGCGATCAGTGAATCAATAGGCGACGGGATTTACACTTCGGGAAATCATATTAGTTTAGGACATACTTATTCCAATCTTGGAAATTATCAAGCTGCAATAGTTCAATATAACAAAGGACTGGAGATCGCACTCTCTATCGGTTCAAAAAATCAGTCTCAACAGGCTTACGAAGGATTATCAACGGTTTTTGAGCAAAAGGGAGATGAAAAGAGTGCACTAATGTGGTACAAAAAATCAATTATTTTTAAAGATAGCATTTTTAACGAATTGAATGCTAATTATATTAATCGAGCTCAAATACTTTATGAATCAGGTAAAAAAGATAAAGAAATTGAGCTTTTAATATACAGACAATATGTAAGCTTTAAAAAACAGAAGGTCATTGTTGTATCTTTAATTATAGGATGTTTATTTCTTCTGATTTTATTATTGTTGCTTATGTTTAATTCCAGACTAAAACATCGGGCTCACCAAGCAATAATGCAATATAATAAGGATATAGAAGAGAAAAACCACATTTTAACCCAAACTAAAGAAGAAATACTAACTCAACGTGACGAAATTGATGAAAAAAGAAATCAAATTAACGAAGCGTATGAACTTATTAAAGAAAAGAATAACAGCATAACCGATAATATTCATTATGCACTTCAAATACAGAATTCCCTTTTACCAGATATTGGGCTAATAAATAGTCTTTTACCAGATACATTTCTTTATTATAAACCTAAAGATATTGTAAGTGGCGATTTTTATTGGATTGCCCAGAAAGCTGGCAAAATTGTGGTTGCGATAGCAGACTGCACCGGACATGGAGTAACAGGTGCATTTATGAGCATTCTTGGCATTTCGGCCTTAAATGAAATTGTAATAGAAAAAGGCATTACTTCTACCAATACCATATTAGATATTCTTCGTGAGAAAATTATTTTTACCCTACAACAGGCTGGAGAATTTAGTGAATCGCGCGAGGGTATTCATATGGTCGTATGTTCGTTTGACTTTCCCAATAAGAAAATGCAATTCAGTGGGGCAATCAATACCTTATTATTATTTAGAAAAGGGCAGGCAATACAATATAAAGGAGATAAAATGCCCGTTTCGATCTTTCCGGAAATAAATGATTTTACTTCCATTGATATTGCTCTTGAAGATAACGATATGATTTATATGTACTCCGATGGTTACTACGGCCAGTTTGGCGGACATGAAGACAAAAAATTTAGTATTTACAGGTTTCGAAGTCTTCTCCAGAAAATAAGTATTTTACCTGTTAATGAGCAGTATAATCATATTGATGCTACTCTTAACGCCTGGAAAGGTGAAGCCGAACAGGTAGACGATATTCTTGTAATGGGAATTAAAGTATAAAAAACATTTTTATTTTTACTTTGTGGCACGTTATTTGTAAATATTAAAATATCCTAAAAAGTTAAAATATCTAACGACTTGATATTTATTTTAGGGGGGGTGTTTAATTAGAAACATCATTTTATCCTGCAATTGAAGACAAATTAAGGGGACATTTCTAAAAACTACAATTTATTACCTAATACACAACTAACCCATTTAGTAGTTTTGTTTATTACAATTATATGTTAAACCTTTAATTTTAATTATTATGAAAACAGTTAAATTTTTTGCATCAGCATTATTAATTAGTGGTTTGTTAGTGTCAACCGCTATTGCTTCTGAGGGCGATAAAGCCAATTCTGAATTAAAAGCATCTGAAAACTCCATTAGGGAGCAATTAACAAATGCTTTATCTGATGTCGCTTCATCTAACGAAGGCGTCGTATTTATTTATTTTACAGTTTCTTCCGAAAAAGGATTTGAAATTCTCAACGTGGCAGGTGAGAACAAAATCCTTAATGACAAGGTAAAAAGCTCCTTAAAAGGCGAATCTATCTCAGCTTCATCTAATTTGAAAGGTAGCTATATGATTAAAGTTCTTTTTACCGACAATTATGCCGTAAACGCTCCGGTAAAAGCTACAGATGTTCTTAGAAGTGAAGTGGCTGAGGCACTTGCTAAATTAAACGTAAACGAAAGTGCTTCGGTAAAACTGGTACTTTTAGTTAAGGACAACAGTGTTTCTGTTAGTAAGGTAGAAGGCGCCAACAAAAGTTTGGCATCATCAATCGAAAGTACTTTGAATGCGGGCAAAATTAGCGTTCCTGCCGAACTTTCCGGAAAATACGAACTAAAAATTCAATTCTAATTAGATTAAAACCCGAACTATATGAAGTTTAATAATAATAAAATCCACTTTAACAGCTTTTGCCCCAAAAAGGAAGGCTGGCAAGTGGGTTAATTTTTTAAACGAAAATATATGTTACTTGTAAAGTACCTGCTCACATTGAATTTTCTTTGTATCAATAAAACAAATTTCTAAAATCAACTGCGGTTTCTGCTAAAAGTAGAAGCCTTTTTTATTTTATGGCGAAACACTGTTGGAGGTGTCGAAAAAATAATTTAGGATTTTAATACATTGATTATTATCGGTATTAATGTTTTTCTGTTGTAATGTCGGAATATTGCGCTATTTTAGTGCGAGGTACTATTTTGAATCTGAGGTCTTAATTGAGCTTGAATTATTACATTAAGAAAACTATGATGCTGTCGATTACACCTCTTACAAACCCTGTACAAATTTTTACCCTCATTATAAGTATTATTTTGGTTGTGCCATTCATTTCGCGAAGAATAAATGTACCACCCATATTCGGACTTATACTTGCCGGGCTGATTATTGGACCAAATGGAACTGGTTTGTTACTAAATGATCAGGGCATTAGCCTGTTTTCTGCCGTCGGCTTGTTGTATATTATGTTTTTGGCCGGACTTGAAATTAACATGAGTAGCTTTCTTCAAAATAAAAACAAGAGTTTATTTTTTGGTGCAGCAACTTTCTTTATCCCCTTATTGATCGGCTTTTTTATTCTCCGGTATCTTCTAAACTTCTCGTTTTTACCTGCATTGCTTATTTCGAGTATGTTTTCTACACATACATTATTATCATACCCTATTGCAAGTCGTTTGAATATTACCCGCCGCGAATCAGTAGTGATCACAATTGGAGGAACCATTATTACTGATACCGCTGTGCTCATCCTCCTTACAGTTATTACAACGGCCTATCAGGGAAAGCTTAACGGATTATTTTGGCTTCAGTTGATTTCACTATTAATCCTGTTTGTATTTATTGTGCTTTGGGGTCTTCCTAAAATTGCTCGCTGGTATTTTAACACCATTCAAAGTGATAGTACTCAAAAATATGTATTTGTACTTGTAGCTTTGTTTTTGTCGGCTATGCTTGCAAAATTAGCAGGGATTGAGCCAATTGTTGGGGCTTTTCTGTCAGGTTTAGCACTTAATCGTGTAATCCCATTGCATTCTCCTCTAATGAATCGCACTGTTTTTATCGGTAATGCCATATTTATACCATTTTTCCTGATAAGTGTGGGTATGCTCGTTGATTTGAAAATACTCTTTTCCGGATTCGAAACCATTCTTTTTGCAGCTATATTGATCGTTATTGCAATAGCGGGGAAATATTTTGCAGCAATAGTTACGCAACTTGTATTTAGATATTCCCGGGCTGACCGAAACCTGATATTCGGACTTAGTAGTTCTCATGCCGCTGCCACTGTTGCTGTTATCCTGCTTGGATTTAAACTTGGTATTCTTGATGAAAAGGTTTTGAATGGAACGATTCTTTTAATTCTGGTAACATCAATGGTAAGTTCATTTGCCACGGAAAAAGCGGGACGAATTGTGGCAATTGAAGAATCTGATCCTACAGATGATTTGAGTCAGGGAGCCGAAAAGATATTAGTGCCTGTTTCAAATCCGGAAACTTTTCGAAAACTGATTGATGTAGCTATGCTTACGCGCCTTCCAAATTCAGATGCGATTATTTATCCGTTGTCAATTGTAAATGATGATGAAGATGCTCAGCAAACTGTGTTGAATCATAAAAAGATTATGGAACAGCTTACATCTCATGCCGCTGGCTCCGATACTTCTGTAACCCCAATAACACGAGTAGATATTAACATCCCAACTGGCATTTCCCGCACTGTGAAGGAGTTACAAATAACTAATATTGTCATGGGATGGAGCGGACGGTCGTCTACAGCCAATTACTTCTTCGGAAATATAATCGATAATTTGCTTGAAAATATTCAGCAAATGGTTATGGTTGTTCGTGTTAACGACTCCATTTCGCGTTTACGAAATATTTTTGTACTTGTTCCAAACAATGCCGATAAGGAAATTGGTTTTTCGTCGTGGATAAATTCATTGATTGGACTTTCGAAAAATACAAACGGAAAGGTTGTGTTTTTATCAAACTCATCTACATCGGAAATTTTACGCAAACGATTAAAGGAGTACAAATTTTTTAACGACGATAGTTTTATTGCCTATGACTATTATCCTAATGTTGACAATATACCATTCGAAGCAAATGGTAAAGATTTGCTGGTAGCCGTTGCTGCTCGTCCATACACACTTTCCTATAATCGCCGTCAATTAATTATCCCTAAAATTATGTCGCAACTGGCTCAGAATCGGAGTTTTATTATTATTTATCCGGAACAAGTCGAGATACCTTATAATTAGAAATGTGTGTTTATTGCTTCAACCGGATTTAATCGGGAAGCTGACCACGCAGGAGCAAACCCGGAAATGATGCCAATAATGCCCGAAACTAGCAAACCTAAACTGATATTACCCATTGTTAACGAGATAGAAAAGTCGGTATTTGATACAATCAGCGTTCCGGCAAACACAAACAAAAGTCCGATTAAACCTCCTGTGATTGAAAGAATTACCGATTCGAAAAGAAATTGCACAAGAATTACATAGTTTTTGGCTCCAACAGCCTTCTGAATTCCAATAATATTCGTTCGTTCTTTTACTGAAACAAACATGATATTCGCTATTCCAAAACCGCCTACCAGTATTGAAAAACCTCCAATGATCCATCCGGCAATATTCAGAGCGGCAAAAAAACTATCAAAAACTTTAGTTATAACACTGGCCTGATTTAGTGCAAAATTATCTTTTTCTAATGGTTTTACTCTCCGTATCGAACGCATCAAAAGTTTCAATTCGTCCTGCAAATCAATAGCCTTTATTCCGTCTTTCGCTTTAACCCAAATAGCAGGATTTATATTGTTAAGATCAAAAAGTCTCCTACCAAAATTCATAGGAATAAATAGTTGTTCATCAATACTTCGTTCTCCGAACGGACCTTTTCCAGCTTTTTTGGCAATACCAACTATCTGAAGCCTGAAACCCATCAGCTTTAGTTCTCTTCCAATTGGATTTTGATTTTCAAATAATTTTTTCGCTATTTCAGATCCAATTACACAGCAATTTCTTCCAAATTCCGATTCCGATTGTGTAAAAAACCGGCCATTATCGATGTCGAAAGGTTTAATGGAATAATACTCTTCACTTACTAATAAAATGGTAGTGTTTTCGGCATAATTATTTCCTTGCTTAACTGTTTTATCGGTTTGCGCATAATAACAAACCGCGTCTGCTAATTTAACGCGCTGTTTTAATTCCTTGTATTCGCTTATCTTAGGTTCAGGCCGTTTCATATATTCCCACCATGGGTAATCAGCGTCGAACCCCCAAGGCCATTTCTGAATATAGATAACATCATTGCCTAATGTTGAGATACTTGCACGAACATTCGATTCCAGAGAATCAACGATGGTGAAAACTGAAATAATGGCAAAAATTCCTATGGTTATGCCTAATAACGTTAAAAATGTTCTTAATTTATTAACTATTACAGAGCTATACGCAAAAATAAAACTTTCCTTTATCAGACGAATAAATAATACCACATTAAATTTTTATTTGAATTATTTTAAATCTACCGCAATTAAAACGGCTTTTATTTATATTTTTGAAGTCAACATAATTAATAAAACATCCTAAGTCATTTTTACAGCAACGTTATTATTGGCTGTTTTTTATTATTAAAAACTATTATTCGCTTTATAACCTTTTACAAGCTAAAAGTAACTATTTTTACAGACTTTTTAATAACTTTGTGTTAAAATTCAAGACATTGTAAATGAGTGATTTGAAAAAAATATGCTCTGCATTGATTTCCGTATATCATAAGGATAATTTGGAAGAGATTGTAAGAAAACTAAATTCATTGAATGTTATCTTATACTCTACTGGCGGGACGAAGGATTATATTGAAAGTTTAGGAATAAAAGTTACCGCTGTCGAAGATATTACTTCATACCCATCAATATTTGGTGGAAGAGTAAAAACGTTGCATCCAAAAATATTTGGCGGAATATTATTTCGTCGTGACAATAAAACCGATCTTCAGGAATCGGAACAGTACCAGATTCCTCCGATTGATCTGGTTATTGTGGATTTATACCCATTTGAAGAAACAGTATCCTCCGGTGCAGATGAAGTCGCAGTAATTGAAAAAATTGATATTGGTGGAATTTCTCTTATTCGGGCAGCTGCAAAAAATTTCAAAGATGTTCTCATTGTTGCATCAAAAAATGAATATTTACCACTTCTGCGTCTTTTGGAAGAAAAAAACGGAACTTCAGCCACAGAGGATAGAAAGATATTTGCAGGAGCGGCATTTAACGTCTCATCTGATTATGATACGAATATCTTTAATTATTTTAACAGAACCACAAATATTCCCGCATTCAAACTAAGCCTTAAAAATGGCACTCCTCTTCGCTATGGCGAAAACCCTCATCAAAAAGGAAGCTTTTATGGCGATTTCGACAAGATGTTTGAACAATTGCATGGCAAAGAAATTTCATACAACAATTTACTTGACATAGATGCGGCAGTTAACCTGATTAATGAGTTTTCTGAAACAACATTTGCCGTCATAAAACACAATAATGCATGTGGAATAGCATCGCGCGAAAAATTAGTTGATGCCTGGAAAGATGCGTTGGCAGGAGATCCTGTTTCAGCTTTCGGAGGTGTTTTAATAACCAATCGCACCATTGATGAAGAAACCGCTTCGGAAATCAACCAGCTATTCTTCGATTTAATTATTGCTCCGGGATATGATGAAAAAGCTCTGGGAATATTGAAATCACGTAAAAACAGAACAATTCTTATACTTAAAACCGTTGATTTGCCCTCAGTAAATTACAGATCATTACTTAATGGGGCTGTGGTTCAGGACAAGGATTTGTGCATCGAAATAGCCAACGATTTGCAAAAAGTTACTCGCACTGGTCCCACTGAATCGGAAATTACTGATTTGATTTTTGCTAATAAAATTGTAAAACACACAAAATCAAATGCTATTGTTTTAGCAAAAGATAAACAACTATGTGCCAGCGGTGTTGGTCAAACCTCGAGAGTAGATGCTCTAAAACAAGCTATTACAAAAGCAGAAACGTTCGGTTTTGATTTAAAAAACGCAGTAATGGCGAGTGATGCATATTTTCCATTCTCAGATTGCGTTGAGTTAGCTCATAATGCCGGAATTAATGCAGTTGTGCAGCCAGGAGGATCCGTGCGTGACAATGATTCGATAGAATACTGTAATCAGCATCAAATCTCTATGGTATTCACAGGAATAAGACATTTTAAGCACTAGAATAATTTGAAAATAAAACGATTTGAAGATATGATAAAACAGAGAAATGTATACTTAATACATTGTTTATGTTTTTATATTAATTGCTGTAGCATCAAAATAGAAAATAGAAAATAGAAAATAAAAAATAGTAAATACTATGGGTCTCTTTTCATTCTTAACGCAGGAAATTGCCATCGATCTTGGAACGGCAAATACCATTATCATTCATAATGACAAGGTTGTTGTTGACGAACCATCGATTGTGGCCATTGATCATACAACGGGAAAACTAATTGCAATTGGTGAGCGAGCTCGTCAGATGCATGGGAAAACACACGAAAATATTCGTACAATTCGGCCATTAAGAGATGGTGTGATTGCCGATTTCCATGCCGCAGAGTTGATGATACGCGGAATGATTAAAATGATTAAAACGAAAAACAACTGGATCACTCCTTCACTAAGAATGGTTGTTTGTATTCCATCAGGTAGCACCGAGGTTGAAGTTCGCGCCGTTAGAGACTCCGCTGAACATGCAGGCGGTCGTGATGTTTATATGATTTATGAACCAATGGCCGCCGCTATTGGTATTGGTTTGGATGTTGAAGCTCCCGAAGGCAGCATGGTTGTTGATATTGGTGGAGGTACTTCAGAAATTGCAGTAATTGCCCTTGGAGGTATCGTTTGTAATAAATCCATACGTATAGCCGGGGACGGGTTCACGGCTGACATACAAGCATACATGCGTCATCAGCATAATATTAAAGTGGGCGACCGAACAGCTGAAGAGATAAAAATACAGGTTGGTTCGGCCTTACCTGATTTAGAAAACCCACCTGACGATTACATAGTTCGTGGTCCAAACTTAATGACGGCTCTACCCATTGAAGTTCCGGTATCTTATCAGGAAATTTCTCATTGCCTTGACAAATCGATATCAAAGATTGAGATTGCCATACTTGGGGTTTTAGAACAAACACCTCCGGAATTATATGCTGATATCGTACAAAAAGGTATTTATCTTGCTGGTGGAGGCGCTCTTCTTCGAGGATTGGATAAACGATTAACTGACAAAATCAATATACCATTCCGTGTTGCCGAAGATCCGTTAAGAGCTGTTGCCCGTGGCACCGGGATAGCCCTTAAAAATGTTGATCGTTTTTCATTCTTAATGCGTTAACATTTTAATTGATTGAAATTTGTGTTTGCTGGTTGGCAGCATATTGATTGTACTATAAAACCAAATACCAAACATTGAAAATCATCAATTAATAATTATAACTCTCTGTATTAGATGCGGAATCTTTTAAAAATACTTTATGCATATCATTTTCTGATTTTATTTATTGTTCTTGAGAGCCTCTCTCTTATCCTTATTTTAGAGAATAATCAATTTCAAAGAGCGAAATTTATACAGTTTGCTCAGAGTGTATCAGGCAATCTCTACGGGAATATAGATAATTTCAAAGCATATCTCTCATTAAAAGAGGCAAATAAGGTACTAGCTAGCGAAAATGTTAATTTGCGAAACAAACTTGAGGCTATTCATAAAGTTGAAAGGGAAAAGAAGGATACTTTGATTGACAAATACTATAAGCAACGTTATACCTATATGTCAGCCAGAGTAATTAACAATTCGGTTAATAAACAATATAATTTTATTACGCTAAATAAGGGATCCAGAGATGGAGTTATTCAGGATATGGCAGTTATCTCTCCCTCTGGCATTGTTGGTGTTGTTGAAGGTGTGTCGGAAAATTACGCTACCGTTTTGGCAGTGCTTAACCGGAATTTTAAGGTGAGCGCTAAAATTAAAAAAAATAATTATTTCGGAACTCTTTCCTGGAATGGGCTGAATTCTGAAATTTGTGTATTAAGCGACATTCCGCACCATGTTAAAATAGCTAAGGGCGATACAATTATAACCTCAGGCTTTTCCAATATGTTTCCCGAAGGAATACAAATTGGTATTATTGATGATTTTGATCTGAAAGAGGGTAACTTCTACACCATTAAAGTAAAGTTATCGAACGATTTTAGAAGTTTGAATTTTGTAACTTTGATAGACAATTTGATCAGGAAGGACCAATTTCAATTAGAGAAAAAAACAGCGCATGATTAGAGGAGTTTACCAGAACATTTTCAATTTTGTTGGATTGGTTGTTTTACAAGTGCTAATCTTTAATAATATTGAACTTAACGGATTTATTAATCCTTACTTTTATATATTGTTTATTTTACTTTTGCCTTTTGAAACACCAAAATGGTTGTTGTTACTTTCGTCATTTGCCCTTGGGTTATCAATCGACTTATTTTCACACACATTGGGAATGCACGCTTTTGCCTGTGTTTTTGTGGCCTATTTGCGACCATATTTATTAAAGGTGATTGCACCGCGTGAAGGTTATGATGCCGGAACAGCTCCTACAGTAAAGTACTTCGGTCTCACTTGGTTTATGAAATATGCTGT
Source organism: Bacteroidales bacterium (assembly GCA_025350365.1). Lineage (GTDB taxonomy): Bacteria > Bacteroidota > Bacteroidia > Bacteroidales > JAAUTT01 > JAAUTT01. The sequence goes on from JANXXY010000375.1 coordinate 37,963, forward strand.
AATTATTGTGTTCGCCCATCATTTTACCTTATTTTTTATCGAGACATTTAAATTTCACCAGTTTTTTGCTACTTTGTTCAGGGTAATTCTTAGTTCAATTTTTACATTGATAATTATCTATTTAAGTCAACTTTTAATGGTAAAACGGTAGTATGAATCCGTATGCATTCCGAAGATATATCGTTGGTGCGATTTTCGTATTAACCGGCTTGATATACATTGTGCGGCTTTTTTATCTGCAAATTATCGACCGATCTTATGAACGTTCAGCTGAGAACAATTCCCGCCGGCTAATTACGCAATATCCTGCCCGTGGCCTTATTTATGATCGCAATGGTCAACTTATTGTTTATAACGAAGCCGCTTACGATTTAATGATTACTCCTGTTGAGGTAAAAACATTTGATACGGTAGAATTTTCTAAGATTATTAATTTACCTATAGAAGTTGTAAGGGAAAAAATCAGAAAATCGAGAGTTAAAACAAATACGAATAACATATTCAAACCCTCACTATTTGTAGGTCAATTGTCGGCAGAAAATTATGCACTGCTTGGTGAAAAATTATACAAGTATCCGGGTTTTTTCGTTCAAACCAGAACATTGCGAAAATATGCAAATAAAACTGCAGCTCATTTGTTAGGTTATGTAGGTGAGATCGACAGTTCTGGTATAAAAAAGGACCATTACTATAAAACCGGAGATTATATTGGCATTAGTGGATTAGAGAAAACCTATGAAACAGATTTGCGGGGAAGAAAAGGCACGAATATTTTGCTGGTTGATGTACATAACAGAGTAAAAGGATCATTTCAAAATGGACGGGCTGATACGGTTGCCATTGTTGGCTCCGACCTTACTACTACTCTGGATGCTAATTTACAGGAATATGGAGAATTTCTTATGCAGAATATGCGTGGAAGTGCGGTGGCTATTGAACCCGCAACCGGTGAGATTCTTGCAATGGTTTCTGCACCTACATACGATCCGGGTTTATTAATTGGAAGAGGTCGGAGAGTCAATTTCCCATATTTACAGAACGATCCAATGAAACCGCTTTTCTTTCGTTCGGCAATGGCTAATTATCCACCGGGCTCTACATTCAAAATTGTAAATGGAATTATAGGCTTACAAGAAGGGGTATTAACTCCAAATACACACTATTCCTGTGCAGGGGGTTATAATTATGGTGGTTCCAAACTTTTGAAATGTACCCACGTTCATGGCTCATTAAATTTACCGCAAGCTGTGCAACAATCATGTAATACCTACTTCTGCAATGTTTTTAGAAGCATAATAGATAACCGAAAATATTCATCTACCAATCAGAGCTATAACGTGTGGAGAGATGATGTAATGAGTTTTGGTTTGGGAAAAAAATTCAATTCTGATATTTCTAATGAATTATCCGGTAATGTACCATCATCAGGTTATTACGACAGGGTTTTCGGTAAAGATCGCTGGAAGTCAAACACCATAATATCGTTAGCTATAGGACAGGCCGAACTTGGCATAACGCCTTTACAAATGGCTAATATTGTCACTACCATTGCCAACCGCGGGTATTATTATACTCCTCATTTAGTAAAAAAAATATTGAATAAGCAAGGTATTGATTCCCGATTTTTAGAAAAACATACCACTCCTTTTGACACGTCAGCATACGGCGTCATCATTCAAGGAATGTATGCAGCTGTTAATGAAGCTGGAGGAACAGCTTATTGGGTAAATATGCAAAATTTAGGAATTGATATGTGCGGGAAAACAGGCACTGCTCAAAACCCTCATGGAGAAAATCATTCGGTATTTATAGCTTTTGCTCCGAGAGAAAATCCCAGGATTGCTATAGCCGTATTTGTTGAAAATGCAGGGTATGGTGCTACTTGGGCAGGTCGTATTGCTAGTTTGATGGTTGAAAAATACCTGAAAGGTACCAGAACGCGCAAACCTATGGAAGATTTCGTTTTAACTTTCAAATACAAAAAATGATTGACAGCAGAACAAGTTTCTTAAGAAATCTCGACTGGACGACTGTTTTCATTTACCTTCTTTTGGTAATTATGGGGTGGATAAACATATATGCCGCCGTATACAACGACCAGCATAAAAGCATTTTCGAAATCTCGCAACGCTATGGCTCGCAAATGTTATGGATTTTGGCAGCATTTGTGCTTGTCTTTGTTATTTTTATGATCGACCTTAAATTTTATACTTTTTTTGCTTATCCTATTTATGGACTTTCCCTTCTATTGCTTATTCTTGTATTAGTGATGGGTCGTGAGATAAACGGCGCAAGAGCCTGGCTTTTTATTGGCAAATTCTCAATTCAGCCAGCTGAATTTGCTAAAGTTGCGACGGCATTGGCAATAGCCAAATATTTAAGCGCTTATAATATTAAGGTAACAAGTCTTCGAGCCTTACTCTCTGTTGGGTTAATTATTTTCCTCCCAATGGTGTTAATTATTCTTCAGCCCGATGCAGGTTCCCTGCTTGTTTTCTTTTCTTTTTCGATTATGCTTTTTCGCGAGGGATTACCTGGCGGAGTGTTAATCTTCGGTTTTGTTTTGGCTGTTTTATTCTTTGTATCTCTTGTGGTATTGAAAGTTTATATTATTGCCGCAATTGTATTGATAGGATATCTGGCATTTGTTCTGTATACCCGCAATTACAAGGAAACGTTAATTGGTTTTTCCCTTACTGTAGCATTGTTCTTTTTGTTTTGGGGAATAATGAAAGTTTCTCATAAAACCAACGATTTTTATTTTATCATTGCTGCATCATTCTTCTTGTCCGGACTTGTTTTTCTGGTTATTACGTTCTTTAGAAAAATCCGGCATGTAGCGGCATTCGTTTTGTTCCTCTTTAGTGCCATATTTTTTGCTTATTCTGTCGAATATATGTACCATCATATATTGCATGAGCATCAGAGGGATCGTATGGATATTTTACTTGGGTTGAAGCAGGACCCTCTTGGCATGGGGTATAACGTAAACCAATCAATGATCGCCATTGGCTCAGGTGGTTTTGCTGGCAAAGGTTTTTTGCAGGGAACTCAAACCAAATACAACTTTGTACCAGAGCAAAGTACCGATTTTATTTTTTGTACTGTAGGGGAAGAATGGGGATTTATGGGTACTGCCGTTGTGGTTGGCTTATTTATGTTCTTGCTAATTAGGGTAATATTTATCTCAGAACGACAGCGTTCCACATTTAGCAGGGTATATGGTTATAGTGTCGCTTCTATATTGTTCTTCCATTTTGCGATAAATGTTGGTATGACAATTGGTGTTCTTCCGGTTATCGGCATTCCTTTGCCATTTTTTAGTTATGGTGGCTCATCCCTTTGGTCGTTTACAATACTTCTTTTTGTTTTAATTAGGCTAGATGCCAGTAGAATGGAATTGCTAAAATAGGTGCATTTTGATTATTATTTGCCAAATAGTCACATAGCGCCACATAGTTTAGGTGTACGACAAAATTCCCTTTTTAGAATCTACTCTAGTTTTAATTCATAAACTTGAAGACTATCGCGGTGGAAGTGCTGTTAGAAAAGGACTATCAGCGCTGAGGCAAACATGCTCCGTTAGGAGCGTACTGTTTGTAGTAAACATGACATTGTCTGCAATAGAGTTCTGCGGGAACGATCTGTTAATCATATCACTCGAACAAATATATTTCATCCTGCGGACATCGAATTTTTCTAACAGAAAATGCCCCTTACCCTTCCTACCATTGAAACCGTCCGAGCATAAAATTTGCATAAATGGTCGCTTGCGAATTGCACCGTTATTCACAGGTCGCTCCTAATGGAGCTTAATATTTGTATTCACATTATTTCTACAAACAGGTTTCCGCTATACGGCTATATGGAACGAAATCAGAATAGAAATATGAAATGGGCATTTGTCGTACACAACATAGTTTTTATTGTACTCCAAGCAGTTAATTTTTATTATTCAATTATCAAATTTATTACTTAAAGTCATTTCTATTGTATATATATGACTATGTGGTTAATAAAAAAATATACTAAATGGTTACAAATTTTGTATTTATCGGGATCAATCATTTTTCAGACTAAAACAAATATTCTACCTCCTTGAATAGGAAATGCCTGGTTTGGCCAAAATTGTCAATAATTACTAACTCCCCTGTCGGTTCAACGGCAACTATGGTGCCTGAAAATTTTATACCGTTAGCTGAATAATCCGATAACTGATTAAACCGGTATAATATTTTAAGATAATTACGATCAATGGATTTAAAGTCTCTCGCATGTAAAATCGTATATTGCTTTTCAATATGGTCGGATATTAATTTAAGACATTCTTCAATATCGTATTCCTGCTGATTAAGTTGAAATAACGAAACAGGGTTTGGGGCATTGCTGCTAAATGTTTTCTGGTTTATATTTATACCGATTCCAACAATTGATTGTTTAATGAAATCCCGTTCAATGGAGTTCTCAATCAAAATTCCCGCAATTTTCTTGTCTGCCACATAAATATCATTCGGCCATTTAATAGACACTTTGTCAGTATAAATTGAAATAAAATCAAACACGGCAAGTGCCATAGCTTTCAGTAAATAGAATTGTTCAATAGCTTTTAAAAAATCAGGACGTAATAAAATGCTAAAAGTTAAGTTCTTATTAGGTTCACTTTCCCATTGATTAGAACCAATACCACGTCCTCTGGTTTGATTAAGAGTATATGCAATGCTGCCTTCGGGAGTATTTGATGGTAGTTGAGAAACAAAATTATTAGTAGAATCACTTTTTATTATTTTGAAAACACGTTTGTTTTTAAACAGTTTTATCATAAATTCGTTTATTTATTAACGACAATTTGTCGCACACACAAAAATTGTATAATATTTGTTATAATAAGTGAGTAACCGCAAAATTACGGTTAATTTCAAAAAAATACCAGGATTTTTATAATTTAGAAGGTCATTGGGCTGACAGATATTTAAGTAAATTTGAAAACGAGTATTTAAATTAAAGAATGGTAATATAAAATGGCTGATAAAAAAGATAATCAAGAGAATACGGATAATACCGGGGAAAAAGGCAAGAAGAATCAAAAAAAAGAATCAAAAATCGGAAATTCTATTTTTAATAAGGATACCGGATTAGGAGGAACATCAAAACCTAAGTTCAATATATACTGGGTTTATGGATTGATAATCGTTGCTTTTTTATCCATTAATTTTTTCAATTTTGGTGGACATGTTGAAGAAATTAATCGTGGAAAATTTGAAACAATGCTTCAAACGCATGACGTAGAACGCATTGTTGTTGTAAATAATGTTAAAGTTGATGTGTATATTAAACAGGATAAGCTAAATCTTGATAAATATAAGAAGTTGTTTAATAAGGGATTGAATTCAGTCTCAAAAACAGGTCCACATTTTAATTTCACTATAGGCTCCGTAGATGTTTTTGAAAAGCAGTTGGAAATCATGCAGAAGGATTTTCTACCTAATGAGCGACTTACAGCAGAATACATTACTAAAAAGGACATTTTTGGAGATTTATTGTCTTGGCTCTTACCATTCATAATATTAGGTGTGATATGGATTTTTATATTCAGAAAAATGAATGCTGGTGGAGGTGGAGGTGCCGGAAACATTTTTAATGTAGGTAAATCGCGCGCTCAAATATTTGATAAAGATACTACTGTAACTAAAATTGATTTCAAAGATGTTGCAGGCTTGGAAGAAGCTAAAATTGAAATAAAAGAGATTGTTGATTTCCTTAAGAATCCTAAAAAATATACCGATTTAGGAGGTAAAATACCTAAAGGGGCATTACTTGTTGGACCTCCGGGTACCGGTAAAACACTTCTTGCCAAAGCAGTTGCTGGCGAGGCAAATGTTCCTTTCTTTTCTATCTCAGGGTCTGATTTTGTTGAAATGTTTGTTGGAGTTGGAGCATCTCGTGTTCGGGATCTTTTTAAACAGGCAAAAGAAAAAGCACCTTGCATTGTATTTATTGATGAAATTGATGCCATTGGCAGGGCTCGTGGACGAAATGCAAATTTTGGAGCAAACGACGAGCGCGAAAATACACTTAACCAATTGCTGACCGAAATGGATGGGTTTGCAACCAATACCGGAGTTATTATTCTTGCTGCTACCAACCGCGCTGATATTCTTGACAGAGCATTGTTACGAGCTGGCCGTTTCGATCGCCAGATTCACGTTGAGTTACCCGATCTGAATGAACGCCGGGATATTTTTAAAGTACATTTACGCCCACTGAAAATTGAACAGGAACTTGATGTTGATTTTCTTTCCCGTCAAACTCCTGGTTTTTCCGGAGCTGATATTGCCAATGTGTGTAATGAATCGGCATTAATTGCAGCCCGAAATAATAAAAAACAAGTGGAACGTCAGGATTTTCTCGATGCAATTGATCGTATTGTTGGCGGATTGGAAAAGAAAAATAAAATTATTTCGCCAAATGAAAAAAAGACCATTGCCTATCACGAAGCTGGTCATGCTACCATCAGTTGGATGCTCGAACATGCAAACCCATTGGTTAAAGTAACTATTATTCCTCGTGGAAAGTCTCTTGGAGCCGCATGGTATCTGCCCGAAGAACGCCAGATCACAACCACAGAACAGATGCTTGATGAATTGTGCGCCACACTTGGTGGTCGTGCTGCTGAAGAAGTTATTTTGGGAGCAATTTCTACCGGAGCTTTAAATGATTTAGAACGTGTTACAAAGCAGGCTTATGCCATGATTTCTTATTTTGGAATGAGTAAAAATATGGGAAATATTAGCTTTTACGATTCTAGTGGACAAGCAGAATATGCATTTGTTAAGCCATATAGCGAAAAAACTTCGGAGACAATTGATAAAGAGGTTTCTGATTTAATTGCACTGGCCTACGAGAGGTCAAAATTGATTTTGAGGCAAAATTTAGATGGGTTGAATAATCTGGCAACAATCTTGTTGGAGAAGGAAGTGATATTTAGTGAAGACCTTGAACTAATTTTTGGAAAACGCAAATATCCGATTCCACATGAACATATCCAGTTTTTAGAAGGAAAAAAAACAATTAAGGATAGTGAGGCATCGAAAAATGAGCCTAATGTTTCAAAGGGTTTGTTAGATATCTGAGTTTAATTTGCATTTATTCGAGATAAATTTAAAAATATTATAAAAGAGAGTTTTTAAAAGAACCATATGAGTTTAATTCATATGGTGACTTTTGAAAACTCTCAAATTTTTTAACAGCACTCATATTGAAAAAGCTATTTACCCGTGCACTTACCGGACTTGTTTTTGTTGCTGTTCTTGTTACAGCCATACTGATTCATCCTATTGCTTATTTCCTTTTATTTGGATTAATCACCGGATTTGGTATGTTTGAATTTTATAGACTATTTGGGGATTCGGGACCTGTTAAGGCAAATAGAAATTTAGGCATACTAACAGGATTGTTTTTTTACACAATTACATGTCTATTCGCCAGTGGTTTAGTTAGCATTATCACCTACCTGTTTATCATACCGATTCTATCATTGATTTTTATTAATGAGTTGTATCGGAAATTGGAGAACCCCTTTCCTAACATAGGTATTACGCTTTTGGGTATAATTTATGTTTCAGTTCCCTTTTCATTGTTGATTTTAAATGGATTTACTAGTTTTTCGCTGGTTGGATATAGCGCCAAACTGGTTTTGGGATTTTTCTTCTTACAATGGGCTAGTGATACAGGCGCTTATCTGGTTGGGATTTCAATTGGTAAACACCCTCTGTTTCCAAGAGTTTCACCAAAAAAATCATGGGAAGGTTTTATAGGAGGAGTAATTATTACACAAGTGATAGCTATTGTTATTTCGCTGTATTTTACTGTGTTATCTACTTTCGATTGGATTGTTATTGCAACAATCATTAGTATATTCGGTGTTTTAGGTGATTTAGTTGAATCGCTTTTAAAACGGAGCGTTCATGTAAAAGATTCCGGAACATTATTACCAGGTCATGGAGGAATTTTAGATCGTTTTGATTCCGTCATATTTTCAGCTCCAATAGTATTCTTATATTTGCATCTCAAAAACGCAATAATACTTTTTTAATATGACCATTCATAAAGAGGGATTTGGAATAATTACCATTACTTTTATAATCCTGTTGGGTTTAAATATATTAGTAAATATTTTTATCAGTTCAAACATTTTTATTTCATATTCGTTCGGAATCTTATCTGTTATCTTCATCTTCTTTGTTTTGTGGTTTTTCCGAAGCCCAAACCGGAAAATGGTATCAAAAGACAATATAATTATTGCGCCCGCTGATGGTAAGGTAGTTGTAATTGAAGAAGCAATTGAAAATGAATATTTTCACGACAAAAGAATACAGATTTCAATATTTATGTCGCCATTGAATGTTCACGTTAACAGATATCCAATAAGTGGGAAAATTGTTTATTATCAATATCATAAAGGTGAATATCTTGTAGCTTGGCATCCAAAGTCTTCAACACATAATGAAAGAACTTCGCTGGTATTGAAAACCTTAAACGGAGTTGAAGTGCTTGTGAGACAAATTGCAGGAGCTGTTGCACGACGAATTGTAACATATTCAAAAATAGATTCGATTGTAAATCAAGGAGATCAATTAGGTTTTATTAAATTTGGATCTCGTGTTGATTTATTCTTGCCAATAAACACCCGAATTAATGTTGAAATAAATCAGAAAGTTATTGGAAATAAAACAATTATTGGTTATTTAGAGTAATAGTTAAAAAGCGTTTTGCACGAAATAAGCATATTCGTTATTTTCTTTTCAAATTTACCTCCTATGATTGATGATAAAATTTTTGATGTAACCGATGATGTGAAATGGATAGGGGTACTCGATTTCGATCTTGTTACTTTTGATATCATCATGGAAACGAAATATGGAACTACTTACAATTCGTACTTTATAAACGCTGACAAAAAAGCAATTATTGAAACATCGAAGGATAAGTTTAAAGACATATATCTTCAAAAAGTAAAAAAAGTTACTGACCCCAAAGAGATTCAATATATTATTCTGAATCACACAGAACCTGACCACTCAGGCAGTTTGAAATATTTATTGGAGTTAGCGCCAAATGCCACTGTGGTGGGAAGTGGACAAGCATTGAATTATCTGCAGGATATTACCGGCATTCAGTTCAAATCTCTTAAGGTTAAAGATGGAGACACCCTCGACTTAGGCAATAAAACCCTTAAATTTATAGGTGCTCCAAACCTTCATTGGCCTGATTCTATTTACACCTATTTGGTTGAAGATAAGGTTTTATTTACTTGTGATTCTTTTGGGGCACATTTTTGCCATGAAGCGATGTTTGATGATTTGGTTGGCAATTTTGATGAGTCGTTTAAATATTATTATGATGTAATTCTTCGACCGTTTAGCAAATTTATGTTAAAAGCTATAGATAAGATCCGACCTCTTGATATAAAAGTCATTTGTACCGGACATGGCCCTATTTTGCGAACAAGCTGGGAACTAATGGTTAACAAAAGCGAACAGTGGGCTAAAGAATTTTTGGAAAAAACTGGTCACAAGGAGAATAACATTCTAATTACTTATGTTTCTGCATATGGCTATACGAAGGAAATGGCCTATAAAATAAAAGAAGGGTTGCTTTTATCCGGCGATTTTAATGTTAATGTTATTGATTTAGAATCTATTTTACTCGGAGACCTGGAAGAACAATTAACACTTTCTAACGCATTTATTATTGGTTCGCCTACTATTAACCAGAATACACTTTTACCGATTTACCGTTTATTTTCCGTCATTAACCCTATTCGTGATCGTTTAAAACTCGCTGCAAGTTTTGGATCTTACGGATGGAGTGGAGAAGCAATAAAAATAATCGAAGCCAACTTAAAAGCATTAAAGTTGAATGTAATACAGGAAGGCCTTGCCAGTAAATTTTTCCCTTATAATGAGAAAGCTGAGGAATACATTGAGTTTGGTAAAAAGTTTGGTGACAATATGCTTCAAAATAAAACGGTTGACGAATAAAACTTATTTAGATATAAATGTATCCGGTTTATAATGGTTTACATTAATATTAAAAAATACGCACCGCATCTTGGATAATCTATTAAGTTCTTATATATCTTTGCGCCACTTTTTTATATTTCGGAAGCTACAAAAACAACTGATTTTCATATAATATGATAATACATCACTCGGACAAGGGTATTCAAAAAGTAACAATGGCCGGGCTTATCATTACCCTTGGAATTGTTTACGGTGATGTTGGAACCTCTCCGCTTTATACATTTCAGGAAATCATAAACGGTTTGCGATTAATTAACCGCAATACCATTCTTGGAGCTATATCCTGCGTTATATGGACCTTAACATTGCAAACTACTGTCAAATATGTGATAATCACATTACGAGCCGATAATAAAGGCGAAGGCGGTATATTTGCGTTGTTTGCATTAATCAGGCGCAGAAAAGCCTGGGCATATGTTTTTGCTATTATTGGGGGCAGTACCTTATTAGCTGATGGTATTATAACACCGGCTATTACGGTAACATCTGCGGTTGAGGGTCTTCAGTTGATCAATTCTCAAATACCTGTTCTAACTATTGTTATCATAATTCTTACTTTATTGTTTACCAGTCAACAGTTTGGTACTCGTTTTCTAGGAAAATCGTTTGGCCCTATCATGTTTATGTGGTTTTTTATGCTAGGCTCACTCGGATTGGTTCAGATTCTAAAATACCCCGATATTTTGCATGCGTTTAATCCATCCTATGGCTTTCATTTATTGCATGATTACCCCGGAGGCTTTCTAATTTTGGGTGCAGTTTTTCTGGCAACGACCGGTGCAGAGGCACTTTACTCAGATATTGGACATTGTGGCATAAAGAACATCAGGGTTTCCTGGGTTTTTGTCAAAATCACATTAATACTTAACTATTTAGGACAGGGCGCATGGATACTTCTTAATCATAATGATGCCAGAGGTCAAAATCCTTTTTTTGCGATTATGCCGCCATGGTTCCTGGTTACAGGAATTTTGCTGGCAACAGTAGCGTCTGTTATTGCGAGTCAGGCTTTAATTAGCGGTTCCTTTACTTTGATTAGCGAAGCAATTTCATTGAATTTTTGGCCTAAATTAAAAATTAGTTATCCTACGGAAGTAAAAGGACAGTTGTACATTCCTAAAATAAATTGGTTTTTATGGATTTCCTGCGTGTTTGTTGTTTTATATTTCGAAAAATCGGCGAATATGGGAGCTGCGTATGGACTGTCTATCACAATTACGATGCTTATGACAACCGTTTTGCTTACCATTTATTTATATCATAGATTTTCTGTAATTGTTGTGGTACTTATTGCAACAGTTTTCCTATTTATTGAAACAACATTTTTAATTGCTAACCTAAATAAATTTCAGCACGGTGGTTGGGTTACCATAGCATTGGCCGGGTTGTTTTGCCTGATTATGTACACGTGGTACAATGGTCGTAAGCTTAAAAATACATATATGTTATTTGTAAGGATAACAGATTATCTGGATATCCTCAAATCATTGGGAGATGACCAATCAGTGCCTAAATGCGCTACAAATTTGGTATATCTTACCAAGGCCAACCGGAAGGCAGAAATTGAATCGAAAATTATTTATTCTATTATAAATAAACAGCCCAAACGAGCTGATGTATATTGGTTTCTTCATGTTGATATTATGGATGAGCCTGATACATTTGAATATGAGGTAACTCAATTTATTCCGGGTAAAGTTATTAAAGTTGATTTTCGGCTTGGTTTTAAAGTGGAGCCTCGTATAAATCAGTATTTCCGCCAGGTGCTGGATGATATGGTTGAAAAAGGAGAAGTAGATATCTTCTCCAGATACGATTCGTTGAGGAAACATCATGTGAACGGCGATTTTCAATTTGTACTGATTGACAGGATCGCCACCTATGATCTCAACCTCACACCCAGACAGAAGTTTATAATGAATTCTTATAATATCTTTAAAAAACTTGGTGTTGCCGAAGAAAAATCACTTAATCTTGACACTAGCAATGTTTTAATCGAGAAGGTGCCTCTTTCAACTGATCAGAGATCCAAAAGTAAACTTGCGAGAATTGGTTAGTGGTTATTGTTATGATTTACGCCGATAGGTGACGAAAGAATAATTATAAGGATGTTTATCATCTATAAAATAATTTTCGATTTCTGTGGCTTTCCAATTGTCAGGATCAATTAAGGGGAAAAATATATCAGCTTCAAAAAATGCGTGAACTTTAGTGATGTAAAGAGTTTGTACAATTGGTAAAAACTGACGGTATACTAACCCTCCGCCAATAATAAAGTTCTCCTTGTCAGGATCACAGATTGAAATAACATCGTCAAATGAATAAGCCATCACACAATCATCTATTTGTTCTCCGGCATTGTCAGTTAAAACTACATTAGTGCGTTTTGGTAACGGGCGTTTTGGCAATGAATAATAGGTGTTTTTTCCCATAATAATTTTATGACCTTCAGTGATCTTTTTAAACCGTTTCAAATCTTCGGGTAAATGCCAAAGTAATTGATTATCTTTCCCTATGGCGTTGTTTTCGGCTATTGCGACAATAATAGAAATTGGCTTCATTTAATTTATTTAGAAGGGATGGAATTTATATTGCAATTTCCCCTTTGATGTGAGGATGTGGATTGTAATTTTCAATGGCAAAATCATTGAAGGAAAAGTCGAATATTGAGGTTACATCAGGGTTTAATTTTAATATTGGCAGAGGTCTCGGTTCCCGGCTTAATTGAAGTTTTACCTGATCGATGTGGTTGAGGTAAATATGTGCGTCGCCCAATGTATGTATAAATTCGCCGGGCTTAAGATGCGTAACCTGCGCAAACATATAAACCAAAAATGCATAAGAAGCTATGTTAAAAGGGACTCCCAGAAAAATATCAGCACTCCGCTGATACATTTGGCAAGATAGTTTACCATCAGCCACATAAAACTGAAATAGTATGTGACATGGCGGAAGTGCCATTTTATCAATTTCGCCAACATTCCATGCCGATATGATATGACGACGGGAATCGGGATTGTTTTTTATGGAATCGATAACCTGCGAAATCTGGTCATAATGCTTACCATCGGCAGATGGCCACGAACGCCATTGATATCCATATACGGGACCAAGATTTCCATTGTTATCAGCCCATTCATTCCAAATAGTGACACCGTTTTCTTTCAGGTAATCAATGTCTGACGAACCTTTCAAAAACCAAAGTAGCTCATGCAGGATAGATTTTGTATGGAGTTTTTTGGTTGTCAATAAGGGGAAACCTTGGGATAAGTCAAATCTCATCTGATAACCAAATGTGCTTATTGTTCCCGTACCCGTGCGGTCCGCCTTTTTTGTTCCATTCGTTAAAACATGATCAAGTAAATCGAGATATTGCTTCATAAATTATCCTGCTAATCAATGTAATTATCAATTTTAATAACTTGTAACTTGTCTTTTTTAAAGATAAATTTGAATAAAGTAGTAGCTCTTTTCGAAGCTATTATAATTGTATCATTCAATGTTGGTATTAAATTTGTGAAACTTTTAAAAAAATCATTTTTCGGGATGCCCACTTTAACTCCGTTTTTAAAAACTACTTTGGAATCAAATATATTTCCGGCAAAAAAAAGCTCCTTGCCATCAGTCGTTTTGTATAAAAACAATTCCGATTTCTTTCGGTAAAAACGGTAGATTGTATCAGAAACTGCCGGATTATGGATGTTTTTAATAGAATATACCTGTAATTTGAATTGTGGAAACAGGTTAGTCGTGAAATTTTTGATAGTAGGTTTATAACCAAATGGATCTGTAATAAAAATTTCTTTAGTCACAGATGAATTTCCAGTTGATAAATGGGTTTTTTCAATTGGTTTTTTAACACAGGCATATATAAAAATCGAAAATATACATGCAACCATCAGTATTACTTTATGATGTAACCTTGTTTTGTTGTTCATGGCAATATTTTACTATCTTCGTTGAGTAATTTGAGATAGCAAAGATTAAAATTTACCGCCAGATAATGAATGAATATGACTAAATATTATCGATATATTATATTTGCGTGTGTTACCATAATTATAGCGCTTGCATTGTGGTATTTTCAAGCCATTGTTGCATATGTTTTAATTTCTGCAATTTTTTCACTAATTGGGGCTCCGCTTGTCAGTATCCTTGGAAAGCTTAAAATTGGGAAATTCTATCTGCCGAAAGCACTTTGCGCCGGAATAACTCTGCTATTTTTCTGGGGAGTGTTCATTACTTTTTTTATGATTTTTATACCGCTAATAGCCTCCGAAGCCCAGAAACTGTCGCAAATTGATCCGAAAAGTATTTTAAATGCAATTAATGTACCGCTCTCGAGGTTCGACGCGTTGGTGAATAGTTTGGGAATGTCAAATGGTGAAAATTTTTCGACAACCGAACTGCTTAGCAAAAGGATACAATCAATTCTTAACATCGGATTATTTACTGATTTATTCAGCTCGCTGGCTTCTACTATAGGGAATATCATTATTGCCATCTTTTCAGTCAGTTTCATTACTCTCTTCTTTCTCAAAGACGAATTTCTATTTGGTAGCGGAATAATACTTTTAGTTCCAACTCAATATGAAATGGCAGCGCTACGGGTAATTTCGTCCACAAAACATTTACTTAAGCGCTATTTTGTTGGGATAGGTGGACAAATTACCGGTATTATTGTTTTAATGACCATCGGCTTGACTTGTGTTGGCATACAATTTAAAACAGCTATGGTTATTGCTTTATTTGCCGGTATAATTAATGTAATACCTTATATAGGACCATTGATTGGAGCAATCTTCGGCCTCATCTTAAGCCTGGCATCCAAAATTCCAACCGTTCCAACGGATCAGCTTATGCCAATAACATTTTATGTGTGTCTGGTCTTTCTGGCTGTGCATTTGATAGATAATATTGTTTTTCAGCCCCTAATACTTTCTAGCAGTGTTCGGGCTCATCCTTTGGAAATATTTTTGGTAATCCTCATTGCAGGCCATTTGGCGGGCATTGCAGGAATGCTTGTAGCCATACCAGGATATACGATTGTGAGAGTTTTTGCTAAACAATTTTTAAACAATTTTAAAGTTGTTAAAAAATTAACCGAAAAAATTTGAGATAAAAATTATCAATGTTTTATATTTGAGGGAATTATTAACTGAATGAAAAGTCCAACCTGTTTTATTATCGTATTTAGCATTTTTCTGAACATGGTTGTTAATGCACAACCTATTGTTATAAAATCAGATGTTACAAAAGGATGTGATTCGTTATCGGTGTATTTTACATACACATCAACTATTTACCCGGTAACAACAATTAAATGGGATTTTGGAGGCGGAGTAACAAATTCAAGCGCTACACCTACAATCAAATATTCTGTTCCCGGCCTCTATAGCGTAAAATTGATTATCAACGGAACTGACTCCATAACTGAGAATAATTTTATTGAAATTAATGCATGTGACAGTTTAATAGTTCCCAACGTTTTTACTCCAAATGACGACGGCTTTAACGACGATTTCAAAGTTACCTCAAATGGCAAATCAGTGCTGCAGTTGCGTATTTTTGCACCTACAGGAATATTAGTTTATAAGTCAGTTGCAAAGAATCTTAAATGGGACGGGAGGCTTCCCTCCGGCGAAAAAGTTTTGTCCGGAATTTACTTTTACACCATTGAAAATGCGGATGCTGTACATCCAATTAATAAATCAGGATTCTTCTATATTTACCGGTAAT
This sequence comes from Bacteroidales bacterium, assembly GCA_025350365.1. GTDB lineage: Bacteria > Bacteroidota > Bacteroidia > Bacteroidales > JAAUTT01 > JAAUTT01. The sequence goes on from JANXXY010000375.1 coordinate 53,784, forward strand.
CCTCCTTCAACCGGGGATTAGAAAATATTTGTCTGGAAATTGTTGACTTATATTGATATAATAGAAACATTTTGCATTGTTTTGCCGTAAAACGGATAAAACGCAGTTACCCCATATAACCATAAAATAATGACCCGATGTTTCCTATTATTTATTTTCTCTATTTCTCTATTCCTTAATTCGTGCAAAAAGGATAACAATGAATTATTTGATTATAATATTCAGGGTATTAATGATATAAGTTCTAATATTGGTGAAATTAAGGTAATAGATTTAAGCATTGAACGTACCAAAGGTTCTCAGGAAGAGGTTATTTTAAATTTGACAAATATTCCAAAAGGTGTTACGTATGTGTTTGATATTGATAAAGGTAAGTCTGATTACAAAACCAAACTTACATTAAAAATTACACAAAATGCGGTACTTGGTAAGTATTCCTTGATTATTGAGGCAGTATCCGCATCAACAAAGAAATCTTTCCCTTTCGAACTTTTAATTGACGATCAATTGTCTCTGTTAATCTCAGTTTATGATGCAACAAAATGGAATTCTGAACTGCCATGGGGATTACTTACAGATAGTGCCACAATTAATTTGTATAAAAGCGAGGCCGATTTTTTAATTAATAAACCTGCCTATTCCCAAAAATCAAATGAGGAAGGAAAAGCTCTCTTTTATCGAATTATTAACGGCAATTATTTATTTGTTGTTGAAAAAGGTGAATTAAGTAACATTGTTGAAAAAAAAGCCAGCGAAGGTAAAAATTATGGTTTTGCAACAGCTGGAATTTTTAAAACAAAAACTGAAGTATACAATAGCTCTCAACCCCACGCTCAGCCAGGAAACCTTAAATACCGGGATCAAAATGCCGATGGCAAAATTACCGACGACGATAGAGTGCCTTATGATGAGCTTTCAGTTTACGAAAATGTGTTAAACGAAAAAGTGACCTGGATTGGGAAATAAAATTAAACTTTTCTTTTTAAGGAGCTGTCGATAATCGAAATTAGTAAATAGAGACAGAAAATAATTGGAACTGCCAACATTTTTAAAACAATAAGTAAAATAAGCGATAAGACCGATAGTACGAATAACGACTTGTTATCATGAAACTTAAGATTTTTAATTTTCAAAGATAGCATCGGAATTTCTGACGTCAGCAATAGCGAAAGAAAAACAATCAGTGGAATAAGTACATAAATATTTAGTAATACCTCTTTGCCAAAATCACAGTTAGATAATATGAATGGGAAGGATGCTATGAGAAAAGCATTCGCTGGTACTGGAACACCAATGAAAGAATTTGTCTGGCGCTCATCAATATTAAACTTAGCTAAACGTAATGCTGAAAAAGCAGCAATTAAAAATGCAGAGCCAGTAATAAAATATTCAAGCAAACTTGAGGTTTCGAATGTGTATTCCGGATTGAATTTGATGACTGCCATTACCATTATTTGGTAAAGAATTACTGATGGAGCTACGCCAAAACTCACAATATCTGCTAAAGAATCAAGCTCTTTTCCCATTTCAGAATAAGCTTTTAAAACCCGTGCCGCTAATCCATCAAAAAAATCAAAAAGCCCTGCTATAAAAATCAAAGAGGACGCAACCAGCAGGTTTCCATGAAAAGCAAAAATGATGGAGAGACAACCCATTAATAAATTTAAGATTGTAATGAAATTGGGTATACTGGCAGTTATTACTCTGAATTGTCTCATATTGATTTTTAAATTTACTGCAAAAGTAAATAAATTTAGCTATTGACTCGTTTACCCTGTCAATACTTTAATTAAATATTTTGTTTTAACCTGGATGAAATTATTTTAGATCAGAATCATTTAATAAATAGAATTATAAAATATGATTGGTTCTGTTGAGTCTAGAGTTTTGTTAATAATTTTTATCTTTAAACGTTTTTAATTTACAAACACCTGAAATATGAAGATTGCAGTAGATTTTGATGGGACAATTGTCGAGCATAAGTATCCCGCTATAGGAGAGGAGCTATTGTTTGCAATAGAAACCTTGAAGGAATTGCAACGACAACTCCATCCAATAATATTATGGACTTTTCGAAGTGGGAAAGAGCTTGATGAAGCAGTAGAATATTGCCGGCAACGAGGCTTGGAGTTTTATGCTGTCAACAAAAACTATCCGGAAGAAGTATTCGAAGAGTCTATCAGTCGAAAAATTAATGTCGATCTGTTCATTGACGACAGAAACCTTGGAGGATTTCCAGGCTGGGACGTGGTTTATGAAATGATTAAAAGCGGAAATTCATTGATGCCATTTACTTATAACAAATTAGAAAATAAAAAGAGAACATTTTCAGCTAAACTAAAAGATTTATTTGTTAGCGAATAAATATCAATCATTAAGTTGTGATACAGTCGACTCTGTTTTTTTACACATTGTTTTGTTTTGGAAAAATTTTACTCCCAACAGGAGAATTGAATATGAATTCCACAAACGAAAGTGCAAGTGCAAAAATGTGGGTCGCTAATCCAGATACTTCAGCAAAAACAGATGGCGACACAACACATTGCTATAGTGTTAAGTGGAAAATACCTGTTCAATATACTTACAAGATAATAAATACCTACCCTCATGATACGGCTGCCTACACGCAGGGATTATTATATGATGGCGGGTATTTATTTGAAAGCACCGGACAATTCGGACAGTCAAGCCTTCGCAAAGTAAAGCTTTCAACAGGCGAGATGGTTAAGGCAATCAATCTGCCTGATAGTGTTTTTGGAGAAGGTGTTACATTTCTCACAAATAAATTGATTCAAATTACATGGAAATCAAAGATTGCTTTTGTATTTGATAAAGCCACATTCAAACCTCTTTGTACTTTGCCGTATACAATAAACGAAGGTTGGGGACTCACCACCGATGGTAAAAATTTAATTATGAGTGACGGTTCGGCAAATCTCTATTTCCTTGATCCGAATAGTATGACTCAATTACGCACTATCGAAGTATGCAGTAATAAGGGCCTCGTTGATCAACTAAATGAACTTGAGTTTATAAACAATGAAATTTGGGCTAATATCTTTAATAAAGACATTATAGTACGCATAAATCCGGAATCGGGATTAGTAGTGGGGGAAATTAATTTTACGGGAATATTAAAAACTGAAGAACGCAATCAACATGCTGATGTTCTTAATGGAATTGCCTATGATCCGGAATCAAATCGATTATTTGTTACCGGTAAAAACTGGTCAAAAATTTTTGAAATATCAATACATCAAAAACAATAGTTAAATTTGACCAGCGATTAAATTAATTGACGAGTGTTTTTTTTAATAACTTACATCATTATAAATTTTGGTAACAAATCAAAAAAATTCCCGTACAAACCTTTGTTAATAATTTGTTGATAAATGATTTTTTATTGTTTATAATTGAATTATCATTGCACCCTCAGTTTAAGTTGAGGATATTAATTTTGCGCCGAACATGATCGGTTTTTAATGTGATTAAGAATTAATAATTCAGAAAAATACTAAAAATGTCCAAAGTTATTGCATTGGCAAATCAAAAGGGCGGGGTTGGGAAAACAACCACCGCTATCAATCTGGCAGCGAGTTTAGCTGTTCTTGAAAAAAAGGTTCTGCTTATTGATGCTGATCCGCAGGCAAACTCTACTTCAGGTTTAGGTTTCGATATAAGGGCAATCAAAACAAGTATTTATGAATGTCTTATTGATGGGATAAATCCGAAAGATATCATACTTAAAGCAGAAGTGCCGGGTTTGGATATTATTCCTTCCCATATTGATCTGGTCGGTGCTGAAATTGAGATGGTAAGTCTCACAAAACGTGAGTATATCATGAAGGAGGTTATTAATAAAGTTAAGGATGACTACGATTATGTATTAATCGATTGTTCTCCTTCATTAGGTTTAATAACTGTAAACGCATTAACTGCCGCCGATTCAATTATCATTCCTGTGCAATGTGAATATTTTGCATTGGAAGGGTTAGGTAAACTTCTAAACACGGTTAAATTTATTCAAACCAGATTGAATCCAAACCTTGAAATAGAAGGGTTTCTATTAACAATGTATGATGCCCGTTTACGTTTAAGTAATCAGGTGGTTGAAGAGGTTACAAAACATTTTCAGCAAATGGTTTTCAAAACATTGATTCAGCGAAATATTAAACTTAGTGAATCGCCCAGTTTTGGTAAACCGGTTATTTTGTATGATGCCAGTTCAACAGGAGCAATTAATTATCTTAATCTGGCCAAAGAACTGATTCACAATAATGATCCATTAGTTATTAAAAATTCAAAAAAATTAGTGAGTCAATAAATCAATTTTTAATTATTACAATGTCAGTAAAAAAGAGCGCATTAGGCAGAGGTTTAGGAGCATTAATTGAAGAAGCTTCAGAGCCTGTAAACAAGTCAGGAACCATTGCTGCGATCAATGAAATAGAAATTAAATTAATAGAAGTAAATCCTTTTCAACCACGCAAAACGTTTGATGAGGATGCGCTCCAGGAATTGGCTACTTCCATTCGTGAGCTTGGAATTATTCAACCGATTACTGTTAGAAAACTCGAAAACGGGAATTTTCAGCTAATCACGGGCGAGCGTCGTTTTCGTGCTTCGCAACAGGCCGGACTTACAACTTTGCCTGCCTATGTGCGAACAGCCGATGACCAAGCAATGCTGGAATTGGCATTGGTAGAGAATATTCAACGTGAAGATTTAGATGCTATTGAAATTTCTATCAGCTATCAGCGATTATTGGACGAATGCAATCTTACCCAGGAAAACCTCAGTGATCGGGTTGGAAAAAAACGATCTACAGTTGCCAATTATCTGAGATTACTACGCTTACCTGCTGAAATTCAGCTTGGGATACGTCAACGTAAAATTTCTATGGGTCATGCCAAAGCTCTAATTAACATTGAATCGCCTGAAGAACAGGTGAAAATATTTTTAACGATTCTTGAGGACGGACTTTCGGTACGTCAGGTTGAAGAATTGGTGAGGGCATTAAATACTCCCAAGGAAGAAATACACTCCCTCGCTCAGGTTAAACCAATCAAACTGAATGACGACGCTTCCAGTGACTTTAAAGATTTTAGAGATAATCTTAGAAATTATTTCAATCCAAAAGTTGAATTAAAACGAAATAGCAAAGGTGTTGGAAAAATAGTTATTCCCTTCAACTCAGACAATGAACTCATACAAATTATGAGCATAGTTGAAAAAATCGGCACAAAAAAATAACAATTTGAAGATTTGAACGTATATAAGTATATAATCGTTTTTCTTTTTCTGATAATGCTGAGTAATTTGCATTGTAGGGCACAGGATACGATCAGCAGTCAGGATGCAGATACCTTAAGGACAATTCATTCTCCATCTAAAGCTGCTTTGATGTCAGCCATTTTACCTGGACTTGGTCAGATTTATAATAAGAAGGTTTGGAAAGTTCCATTTCTTTACGCAGGATTGTCAGTTAACGCATATTTTTTGATTCATTATGCAAATTTATTTCGCGATTATCAAAAAGGTTACGTTGATTATCAGAATTACGTTGGAGCTTTAGGTACTGAAAAACCTGATCCACTAGTTATTAACCGGATGCTTACTGATGTTAGTTTTGTACTCAGATATTCAGATATTCCGGCAGCCTTACAGTTTTATAAAGATCAATACAGGCGATTGCGCGACTTAAATATTTTGGTAATGAGTGGTATTTATTTTATTAATATTATAGATGCAACTGTTGATGCTTATTTATTTAATTACGATATTAGCGACAATCTTGCATTACACATTGAACCAGTAATGATTAATACTGCAGCTTATCATAGCTCAGTAGGCATTAAATTAACATTTAACCTTCATTAAAAGAAATCGCAAAATGAGGAAATTTCTATTATTTTTAGTTGTAATGCCGTTCTCGGTTATTGCTTTTGGTCAGGCGAAAGATACACTATTAGTTAATCCTGAATTTTTGAATTACAACAAAAATCTTGATAGTCTTATAAGTACAAGATTCTCCCAAGATCCTGTAACTCAGGATTCCCCATTCGTTACCGGAATTGACAGTACACAAAATTACAGCTATCTGCCAGATTCCGTATATATCAGCAGGTTGAAGAGAATACCTTCAGTTTTAGAACTGACGTATAACGATATTGTAAAGCGTTATATACAGGTATATACAGTAAAGAAGCGTGGGATGGTTGAAGAGATGCTCGGACTAAAGGATTATTATTTTCCTCTTTTCGAAGAAATACTGGATAAATATCAAATGCCTCTCGAATTAAAATATTTATCGGTCATCGAATCTGCATTGAATCCACGGGCAGTTTCTCGCTGCGGTGCTACCGGTTTATGGCAATTTATGTATGGAACCGGACGTATTTATAAACTCAATATTAATTCGTTTGTAGACGAACGCCGCGATCCTTATGCTGCAACAAATGCAGCTGCCAAATACCTTCACGATTTGTACTCGGTTTATAACGATTGGATTTTGGTTATTGCAGCCTATAACTGTGGGCCTGGAAATGTGAACAAAGCTATTCGCCGATCAGGGGGTAAAAAAAGCTATTGGGATATTTATTATTACCTTCCTAAGGAAACCCGTGGCTACGTGCCTGCATACATTGCTGCTGCTTATGTGATGAATTATTACAAAGAGCATAACCTTTCAGCCCATGCCGCTACTTTTGCGTTACCCGCATCTGCTGATACCATTATGTTGACAAACAATGTGCATTTACAGCAAATAGCCGATGTATTAAAAGTACCGATTGAGCAGGTTCGCGATTTAAATCCTCAATACCGTCGGGATATTATCCCCGGAAAATTCAGTGTTTGTCCGCTTAGGTTGCCATCTGAATGGGCTACCCGTTTCATCGATTTACAGGACTCTGTACTAAGATACAAAAATAACCAGTTTTTTAGTGGTGAATTTAAGTTGATTACTCCCACTAATTTTCGTGGCAAACATGGTGAATATTCAGCAGCTCCTGCACCTTCAGGCGATATGCAAAAGGTCTATTATCAGGTAAAATCCGGTGAAAATATTGGTCATATTGCTACCTTCTATCATGTGCGTGTTTCCGACATTCGCTATTGGAACGATATTACAAAAAACAGACTTGTAGCAGGTAAGCGCCTTGTTATTTATTTACCTAAAAAGAAAGCCGCCAATTTGCAGATAGCAGCGCAAAGCACAGAAGCCAAAGTATCTACTAGTATTCCAAAAGATTCAGAAGCTTCGGGCGAATATGTAATTTACAAAATAAAATCGGGGGATACGCTTTGGAAAATTGCCAGTCAGTACCCCGGTGTATCAGATAATGATTTGTTGAAATGGAATAATATGACAGCAGATGTCAAAATTAAACCAGGCCAAACCATTAAAATTAAGAGAATAAATTGAATTGTGCACAAAGGCTTGATAGTCTGAGAGGTATTCTATATAATCAGCCCTTACAGGGATTTGTTTTACGAAGATAAACTCAGCTATGAAGCCTTTTCGCATTTTTCTTTTTGGGCTTTCAGTATTCATTATTCTCACATTGCTTTCAGTATTTTTAAGCGATCATTACGTTATTTTTAAACTTTTTACATTAAAGATACCCTCCTTTGAAAGGATTTTAACGAATCCTAAACCTGCTTATAAAGATATTTCGCATATTCTTAAGTTATCGGATCTTATGAAAGATTCGATATTGCCAAAAAAAGATAAACTACCGGGAAAGCATATTGGGTCTGAAAAAAAACAATTTATTGATAGTGCCCGACGATTAAATGCTGACAGCATTCGTGCGCTTATTCGTGCTATCGATTTTCCCGCAGGAAACGACTCTTTACTAAATCCTTTTTTTAAAGATCTGAGCAATCTTCCCTTAGACAAGAAATTGATTCGAATTATGCATTATGGTGATTCTCAGATTGAAGGAGATCGTATCACATCGTATATTCGAAATCAGTTACAGCTGAGATTTGGTGGATTAGGCATCGGCCTTTTCCCGGTGGTTTCCATTAACCCTGCCTCCAGTTCTTACGTTTTCGATTTGTCCAATAATTGGTCAAGGTTCTCTCCTGTTCAGAATTCTATTGAATCACAGACAGGTAATAAATTCGGAGCTTTAATAAACTATTCCCGTATCGATCAACCGTCAAATTTTTTTGGAAAAACAAATGAACTTGATGCCTGGATTGATTTGAAACGAGCAAACATCTCTTTTTCACAAGCACAAAAGTTTCAACAATGTCGTGTTTTTTATGGGTTTAACAAAGCTCCAATGATGGTGGAGGTGAAGCAGGACCAAACAATTTTTGATGCTGAGATTGTTCCTTCTTCGGCCGGATTAAAAGTGTTGCGATGGAAATTTCCAAATCCGATTCATAATTTATCCATCTCTTTTAAAACTACCGAATCTCCAAATATCTATGGGATAGCACTTGATGCATTGGAAGGTATAGCCGTTGATAATGTTGCCCTTCGTGGAAGTGCTGGACTAGAATTTACCCGTATCGATCTCAATTTTCTCCGTCAATTTTATCAACTCTTAAACGTAAAACTGCTGATTCTCCAGTTTGGAATAAACGTGGTTCCTAATGTGATTGAAAATTACACCTTTTACGAAAATAGTTTTCTTAGACAGATTGAGGCTGTAAAGAAGGCTTGTCCTTTCTTGTCTATTATTGTAATTGGGGTGAGTGATGTTTCTCGAAATGGTGAAAACGGTTACGAATCTTACCCCAACATTACAAAAATTCGCGATGCTCAAAAAAGAGCAGCGTTTGCTTCGGGATGTGCTTTCTGGGATATGTACGAGGCTATGGGTGGTCATAATTCGATGCCTAGTTGGGTGTATGCTACACCACCTCTGGCACAGAAGGATTTCGTACACCTCAATTCTTTGGGAGCTAAAATAATTGGGGAGATGTTTTACAGGTCTTTTATACAAGAATATGAAAAGTATCTTGATTCAAAAAATAAAATAAGCAGTGAATAAATGTCTATTTATACCGGCATTTCTTTTTCTGTCGGGCATAGGCCAATGTCAAACCTATTCCAAATCGGAACCAGTCTTCAATGCCGGGCAAAACTTCATTTCAAATGCTGATAGTGTTCCCGAATGGAAAAGATTTG
>JANXXY010000386.1 GCA_025350365.1 Bacteroidales bacterium
TTGGGGGGAGGGGTTAATATTATCTGCTCCTCAGAACTGAATTGGATTAACCTCCTGTTTTTATCATCATCGTCATGTTTTAGACCACGCTCGTTCATGTTGCCAATATCTGCTTTCGGTTTTGCATAATACTCTGGCCATAAATTAAACCCAATACTAATGGAAAAGTTAATTATTCAATACAACAACGAAACTATCATAATACCATATTATAACATTATGTATCTGGCATCCGATGGGCGCTACACAACTATACATGCCATAAATAAAAAGTACGTGGTTTGCCGCAACATTGGCTTATACTGCCATGATCCGTCACCTGCACTGTTTGCCCGGGTACACAAGCAATATATCGTAAATCTGCAAAAAATTGAAAAGGTAAGTGCCAATATCGTTACTTTAACCGATCAAATTACACTCCCAATTTCACGCAGAAGGCATAGTGCTATTCAAGAATTGATTAACACACTAATAAAGAACAATAATTAATATAATTACCGTTCGTTACATAAAACCTACCGTTCGTTACATAGAGGGGTAAATCCCACTTCGTATTCAACTTAAATTATTATGTTTGAATAAAATAAACATCCGCAATGTACCAACACAGAAAAGCAGGGAAACGTCACTTGCATGTTTGGTTTCCCCGCCCAAACCTACTCACCCCAAAAGGAAAGGAGGTTTGATGCAAAGATAATAATAAATACTATGGAGGATACTATCCTTTTGAACGTGAAATGATATATCGTTTACGTTAACTTACTTATTATTATTTACAAGTAATATTTATTTGATTTAATTAACACATTCATTAAGTTAGAAAATATTACCTCGAACTACAAAATAAATTTATTATGATAAAAAAATTATGTATTTATAGTTTTTGGTTATCTTTCGTATTGTATGCTATCAGTTGTAATAAAGAACATTTGAACTCGGAAAAAACAGCAATGCCCAAAGCGAAACTGCCGGTTGATACGGTATATGACCGACAAGTCGCTGAGATTGCTCAGGCGGTCTATCAATCGCTAAACGACAACCAATTCTGCAAAACGCTGAAAGAGGAAGTTATGCAACGCCCTGATGGCGATTATGAGGTAATTTTAAAAAACTTTGCTAAAAAGATGCCAGACTTCAGCAATACAGCCTTTTATGCAAGCCTGGGTGGTAATAAACTTAAGAGCACCAATGGTACGCTCGAAGTACTTGAGAAATACCCGAGATTGCAGATAGCAATACCTGTAAATGCTGATAAATGGGATGGCAAAAGCAAATTGCATGTTGTAGCCTTACCATCTAATTTTCAGGAAGGTATTACCAAGGAAGTGGAAGCCATTGCGCCCGATGGTAGTAAAGTAATGTTAAGTACAGAAAAAGAACCCGATTTTCCGGTAATTGTAATTAGCGAGAACGAGCGTAGTAATAAAAACGGGTACATACTGCCAGCATTTAGCAATACCAAACCTGACCCTGATATTGACCCGCTTACCAAATTAAAGGCTGGCTCAGGAGGTTTTACCGGTACTGTTGCAACCTCTTATCCATCCTCCACGGCAATATCTTTTTCAACAGTTTACTCAATTCCCGAAACAATGTATAATTACGCGTGGAAAGTTGTTGTTTACCGGGATGACCTCACTGGTACTGGATATCAAAATGTTGCAGAATTCAACAGTATTAGTAGTGGTGGTTTAATTTACACTAATTATAACGATGTTTACACATTAACAGGCAGGTCATATTCCTATTACGCTGTGGCTCGATTTTCTCCTTACACAAATGTATTGGTAGAATTTCAACGTTCACCTACGGTTAGTGCGACTGCACCAGCACCACCAAATTTTGTGACCGATTTTTTGGTGAAGTGCAGTTCGCCATCTAGAATGGAGTTAAACTGGACTAACATTAATTACTCCAACTGGAATACATTAAAACTCGAAAGACAAACCAATTTTGAACCTGACTGGAGAACTATAGCAAATCTTCCTATCACTACCATCTTTTATCAGGATAACCTTGTTTCTCCTAATCCTCCGTATAATGCAAAATATACATACAAGTTGACAGTATCTAATTCAAACAACCAGACTTCTCAAGCTTTTCGAAGCAGTGAATTTTTGGCTAATAGGAGAAGCGGAACAACCACAAAGATTACAAGTTTGGCATGCGATAGTTACTCAGTAATGAGAGATTTGTATGAATCTTGGTTAAAAGGCGCTCCTGAATGGGATCTTATTATTGTGGGAGTAGACCCCATGACGAAAGTGGCTGGAAAAATTAATGACTTATATTGGCAAGGAGAATCGTCATGTTGTCAAGATTTA
>JANXXY010000411.1 GCA_025350365.1 Bacteroidales bacterium
TGAATATCAGGCCAAGTCAATTTTAAAGCGGTTTAGAGTCCCTGTTCCCGAAGGATTTGTTGTTAAAAGTGCCGAAGCGGCCGAAAATGTGGCACGATGTTTACACGATCAGGTGCATAATGAAACATGGGTAGTTAAAGCCCAAATTCACGCAGGTGGACGAGGCAAAGGTGGAGGAGTAAAGGTTGCTAAAAATTTGAATGAAGTAACTACTTATGCCAGACAAATTTTGGGTATGCAACTTATTACTCATCAGACTGGACCGACGGGAAAGCTGGTTAATAAGGTTTTAATAGAACAAGGTATCTATTATCCTGGTCCAAGCAAGGTGCAGGAATTTTATATGAGTATTCTGCTTAATCGTCAGAAGGGACGAAATATGATTGTTTATTCCCCTCAGGGCGGTATGGATATTGAAACCGTTGCGGAACAAACCCCTCACCTTATTTTTACAGAAGAAATTGACCCTTGTGCAGGAATTCAAGCATTTCAGGCTCGTAAAATTGCCAATAACCTTGGTTTGTCGGGCAAAGCTTTCAGTCAAATGATAACTTTTGTGCAACGATTATGTGAAGCTTACGAAAAATCAGATGCTTCATTGTTTGAAATTAATCCTGTCATCAAAACCTCTGACGATTTGATTATTGCCGCTGATGCGAAAGTTAGTTTAGACGATAATGCTCTTTTCCGACATCCTGAGTATGCTGAAATGCGTGATATCAATGAAGAGGATCCTTCTGAAACGGAAGCTATTGAGAATAACCTGAACTTTGTAAAATTAAACGGTAATGTTGGCTGCATGGTAAACGGAGCTGGCTTAGCCATGGCCACCATGGATATTATTAAAATTTCGGGTGGGGAACCGGCCAATTTTCTAGATGTGGGAGGTTCTGCCAATGCCAAGCGAGTGGAAAAGGCTTTTCATATTATTTTGAAGGATCCAAGTGTAAAAGCAATATTGATTAATATATTTGGAGGAATTGTGCGTTGTGACAGGGTTGCGCAGGGAATTGTAGACGCATACCATGCTTTTGGTGAATTGCCAGTACCTTTGATTGTTCGTTTGCAAGGCACAAACGCTGTTGAAGCTAAAAAATTGATTGATGATTCGGGTTTAAAAGTTTACTCTGCCATTTCGTTGCAGGAAGCTGCCGATCGAATAAAAGAGGTTTTAAAGTATTGATATATTTAAGCAGTAGCTAAGAACGGAAATTAGTTATTAATCTTCGATGTACACATAAGAAGGATGGTTTATTCTAAGCCTATTCGTTTACAATCAGTTAATTAATTTGGCTGTCTAAATGGCTATACCCATCAAGGTGCATCTGATTTAAAAGCGTAAGAAAAAATATTATTCACCACACGCAACCAAAAGATGTTTTTTACATCTATCAATAAAAAACATGTCGTAAACAATTTGCCATTCAATTTTATTGTATTTTTATATGCTGTATGAGAGTTCATTAAGAGTAGTAAGATTGAAGGACGATTTAAACGATATTATACAAGGTTGCATTAAAGGGAAGCGTGTCTCACAGGAGATTCTTTACCAAATGTACTCGGCAAAAATGTTTGGCGTTTGCTTTCGTTATTGTCGTAATTATGATGAATCAAAAGATATTCTTCAGGAAGGCTTTATTAAAGTGTTTGAAAAGATTCATCAGTTTGGGAATAAGGGAAGTTTCGAGGGTTGGGTTCGCAGAATTATAGTAAACACAGCGTTAGAAAAATACCGAATGCAAATTCGGACTGTTCAATTGGATTATCTGGCTGAAGTGCGTGCTGAAGAAAATGAAGAGATTGAATTAAATATATCACTAAATGAAATGCTTGCACTTATTCAAAAACTTCCTGACCAATATCGGTTGGTTTTTAATATGTACGCATTTGAAAACATGACACATAAAGATATTGCACAACAACTCGGAATTTCTGAGGGAACTTCAAAATCGGACCTTTCCAGGGCACGGGCCATATTACAAAAGAAGATTTGTTTAAAAACCGGGATGGTAGCCAAAATTGGATAAGAATGGGTAAAGAGAGAAACTATATTGACGAATATTTTAAAGAAGGGCTGGGAAACCTTAACTTAATGCCGCCTGCCGATGTTTGGAAAAACATCGAAAAGGAACTCGACCGTAAACGTCGCATCGGTATAATTGCGCTTTGGAGCGGTTTAGCAGCTGGGTTGGCCATGTTTGTGGGTGTTGGAGGATATTATTTTTTTAATAACAAACAAAGCAATCAGATAGTAGCTCATGTCGGGAAAATTAATGAAACACATAATTCAAAAGTAAATGAACATGTGCTAGCTAGTTCATCTAAATTGGCATCAATGCATAAAGCGCCTCTTACTGCGGTATTTGTAGAGAAACAAATTATTTCTTCCGAAACCAAACCAAGTTTAGGTAGGATCGATTCTACAAATGAAACAAATTTAATAGCAACTTCTGAAAACTCAGTTTTCACCACAGATAAAACTAACCATTTTATCTTGGCAGGCGGTGGCGATGCTAATTCAGATTCAATGAACAATCTAAAAGGTAAGGATAACGTATCATTGTTAACTCCCAAAAGCTTTGTTTTTACCGAATCACCCCGAATAAGGCTTGTAATTCCGCAAATAGTTTCAAATAATAACAGTACAATATTATTGTCTTATTCTGATTTCATTGCGCCTGAGCTTCCAAAATTTAACCATTGGAGTATTGAAGGACAAGTAGCACCTCAATATTCATATCGGAATATTCCAAGTGTTGCAAGTAATACACTATCAAAAAAGCAGTTTAATTCCCAGGAAGAAGGACTGGTTGCTTATGCCGGTGGCATAAAAGTTAGCTACGAGACAACTAGTCGGTTAAGTTTTCAAATTGGAGTTGTTTACTCTGTTATTGGTCAAACCCTCAAGGATGTTTATGCGATAGCACAACCTTATGCCGTGAATACTAGTATACTGGAAGGAGGGCCATCGAAGGTTGGTAATAATTCGTTAGGAACTATCCCAAAGCAAGGGCCGTCTAGCGAAAGTATAATATATGTAAAGTCTGCCCTTGCCGATGTGGTAAATAACAACCTCTTATTGATCAATAGTGCTGACAAAACCAATGTGATTAATGCCAGTACTTCTGATGTTCGCATTGTTCAACAACAAAAGTATATTGAAATTCCTTTACTTGCCCGGTATATCCTATTTGATAAAAAAATTGGAATACACGTGGTTGGAGGAATTAGTACTAATGTTCTTGTAGACAATAGTGTATTGGTTAAATCAGGTAGTTCAACAAATAATATCGGGGAAACCGGCAACTTACGTTTTTTAAATTATAACAGCAATTTAGGATTGGGTTTCAATTATAAATTATGGAAAAAAACTACCCTTACCCTAGAGCCCACATTCAAGTATTACCTGAATTCTATTTCAGATAAAGGAGATATAAACTACCATCCATATTCATTCGGAATTTTTACGGGAGTCAGATATAAGTTCTGAGATTATTAACCTGCCTCAAATTTTTTCATAAACTTTAGTTGAAAAAAAGTTAACTTTGCAGATTGCATCGTTTTGAACATAATTTTATTTATTATGATGGGGCAAATTTTTTCAAAAGTCTTACCGTCATCCGCCAAAGGAATTAGATTTGTAGTGGTAGGTATTGGACTGGTGGGTTTTATATTGGTTTTTTCATTTTCAGTGCCGACTACAAAAACTTGTGATACTGTAAAAATTGAGCCGATAACGGCATTTGTTGTTACTGGTGTTAAAATACCCAATAGTATAGATTTTGCAAATGAAAAAGTACCTGTAGAGGATTTTGATGTAAAAGAATCGCTTGAACGTGAGCTTTTGATCAATTCCTACTGGCATTCGCAAACGTTGATGTTGTTAAAAAAATCAACACGCTATTTTGGCATGATCGAACCTATATTGAAGAAATACAATTTGCCTGACGATTTTAAATTTCTTGCGTTGGCTGAAAGTGGCTTTTCTAATGTTACCTCACCTGCGGGAGCGGTTGGTTTCTGGCAATTTGTTCC
>JANXXY010000239.1 GCA_025350365.1 Bacteroidales bacterium
CCAGGCGGTTTTTCTTCCAGATTTCTATTTGCGACTTTTCGGGTTCTTTTCCACGTTGTTTCAAAATTTCCTGTGCCCAATGAAAATCATTGATGCTCCATTCGTCTGGTTTTTGTAATATGTCAATCAGTTCTTCCTCGCTGAAATCAAATAAGTAGTAGTCGGGTTCAAGCTTGTCTATATTTACCTCTTCCAGTTCATTTAGAAGGTTTTGGGCGGTTTCTAAATTCTCGGGTTTAACTTTGATACAAATCTGATTAAGAAGGGTATTTCCTGCAAAAACGCTATCTTCCAATAGTTTTTCTTTTTCTATCTTCATGAATATGTTACTTTTTTCAAGAAGTTCAACTACCCCGGTGGCTTCTTCAAGGGTATTGAATGTTTTCAAACTAATTAGTTCTTCCATACTTGTTTTTTTTTGAAAGCTAAAAGTAATTATTTAGAGCAAATGTTTCGGGTGAAATTCATATTCTAACGCAATGGCTATCCTCATCTTTCCTGAACCCGAGCATACCAGATTAATTATTCTTTTATTTCTGATGTGCAACAATATTAGTCACTTGAATATTATTGGTTGATTTTAGTTTTTCAAAATGCCCGACCATGTATTCCCGTACTTTTTCAGCCACATCCTTGGTATTAAGTTCTGCAAAAGATGCGTATGGAATTGGATCGAGAATTTGTATCCTGATATTTTGACTATTTTTCATGATAAACCCACTTTTTGGCAGAGAATTAGAAGTTCCATTAAGAATTATGGGTAATATGTCCACTTTACCCCGTTTAGCCACTTTAAACGCCCCATCTTTAAAAGAATGTATTGCCCCGTCAATTGATCTGGTACCTTCCGGGAAAATCATGATTGAACTCCCGTTTTTCAGAGTCCTTTCACATTGTTTCATCATATAAATATGACTCCTTTTGCTATTACGGTTTACCTTAATGTAGCGGTTAATACGCATATTCCATCCTAAAACAGGTATCCTAAACAGTTCTGCTTTTGCAACCCACTTATAATGAGAGAATAATTGATACAATACAAGAATGTCGAGCAAGGATTGGTGATTGCAAACCATTACATAAGTCCTATCAGGATTGATTTTTTCTCGTCCATAAAAGGTTGTTTTCCATAAAGGATTCATCCAAATGTATATAGAGCCCCAAAACGAAGAAAATAGATGTAAAAGTTTTAGCCTTTTATCAAAAGGAAATGTTACTGCCCAAATAATCATGGCTATTGGAAACATAAATGCTCCAATAATAATGACAAAAATCCAAACTAGTAGTGAGACAATTATTAAATACATGTTGGAACCTTGTTTGTTTTAGTTTATAATGGTTGCAAAAATAATTCATAAAGCAGCACAAGGCTACAAAATAAATAAATAAATAAATGCATGAATAAAATTTTGGTTTTTTTATTTAATCATTCATTCATGCATTCGTGACTATTTTACTTTGCTACTATTGAGCGCCACGAGTATCAAAAGTAAAAGTTTTACAAATAAGCAAAGTCACACAAAGTAAAAGTATAATTTCATTAAGGTTTAAATTGTTATACATCAATAAATTTAAAATTCTTTATTGTTGCCTGGCTGAATATTGGCATAGTATTTGAAAATTTCTTTTAAATGACCCGGGAAAGTTCTAATTTTGAAAAAGAGTGGGAATGGTCTTTTTACCCCTTATGAATACTAACTGTATGAAGATGAGAAATATTATTCTGTTTATTTTAATATTGGCAGTGGGGAATGTTTTCGGACAAACCCCTAAATTGAGTCCAAATAAAGCGATTGCAAATAAAGTGATCCCCGATACGGTAATGAAGTTGGGTGGCCGAAAATTTCCCGCTTATGTGAAGCAAGTGGGTTCTAATTTTGTTGTTTATTGCTACGAGTCAAAGCCCGATTCGATTATAAGGGGTCAGCGCAAAGATTTGGAAAAAATTATCTACAAAAATGGGCGAGTTGAAGTGTTTAGTAAACCCGCCATGCAAATGATTCAGGAAGGACAATGGGAGTCCATTCTAATTACGAGAAAAGAAAATGATGTAAGTGGTTTATATAAACGAGCATTTATAACAGCGAAATCAACCGGAGCAGCACGAAGTAAGAAAGCTGCTCAGGAAAGTGCTACTATTCGACTTCAGAAAAAAGCCGCTACCCAAGGAGGAAGTATTGTATTAATCTCTAATGAAGAGGCCATTGGTGCATATGGAGATATTCCCTCCTATTATATGGAAGGATATGTTTATGGAAAAACACCACTCGAAAAAGGCACTGATGTAATTGTAGACAAGGATAAAAAACCATTGGTGAAAAAATAAGAACGAATACTGCACCTTTACCACATTGTCACATAGAAAAATATCATCCTATCTGACTATGTGGTTTTAATTTTAATATGACCTTAGTGTTTTTATTGAATTTCGATCTTATTGCCAGATTGAATTGCTTACCGCTTGATCCTTAATACTATTTACAGGTGATAAAAATTATCCTGTTGATTGATTAATATCATCATATCATGTTAAAAAAACATTTGGTTATTGTTAATTATATATTACATTTGACACATGGTATTTTTTATTTGACAAAACAACTTAATATATTGACAAATGATTTGGCTAATACTCTCACTTGTGTCATTTGCTTTGGTAGGTTACTGCGTTTTACAAGCTCCTGAATATGAAGAAGAAGTTGAATATCAATTGGAGAAAATTGAATTCCTTGTAGAACATTAGAATAATTTTTGATCCTTATATTTCTGCACACGAAAAGAATTCTCTGTAGAATTAAACGTTTTGTGGGACACACCTTTGACACTCTTTGAATATCTGTTTTTTAACAAACCGGTTGAATATCCTTCAATGGTTTACCTTACTCTGATAACTGCAACAAAAAATAGGTCATCCGCGGCCTTTTTTCGCATCCTGATTTTTTCTGCTTGATTTTAATACCCTTCACAGGTTTAGCATTAATTAGTTGGTACTTATTTGGGCATTATAAACTAATAGACGTTGTTTTAAATTTATCACCGTAAAAAAGTTCGGTTTGGTAAATTCGCTCAAACCACTATGAATTTTACTGGTGTCCAATAGCTTAAATGCCTCTCCAAAACGATTAAGTCTTTTGTTAAAAGCTGCGTAAAAAGGCAATAAGGGAATCCACGAACGTATATGGTCACTTGGATATTCGCGGATTTGATTAATTTTAAAACGTTTTTCAATGTTCATAACATAAATATATTGTTATAATCTCTTGAGTATAATGATTAACGGAAATTCTCCTCCTGCAAATGCTATAACTCAACACAAGTTATTTTATATAATTGCAAGTTTATTTTTTTTGATCAGCGCATTTTATGCTGTATATTATTACAAAGAAAGATGTTTATACATCGATAGCGCTTTTCAATTATTTAAGATTATTACGTATGAAGGTTTTAATTTTGAGGCTTTTCGTTTTGGTGTAGTTTTTTCTCAAATTCCGACAATAATAGCTATTAAAGTTGGGGTTCCACTAAAATCTGTTTTAATCATTTTTTCGCTTAGTTTTTGGTTTGTAAACTACTTGGTTTTTCTTTTTTGTTATCATATACTTAAGGAAAGAACAGTTTCATTTATCATACCAGCTTCATTGTTAATCGGTATTTCTCACGGATATTTTTATACCGTTACAGAACTATATCAGGCTATTGTTTTTATTGTCCTTTTTTACGCATGGGTAAACACAAGGTTTAACGAAAAAAAATCGAATAAGCAACAGCTAATTAATTTGTTGATCGCATTCATAATTTTTTTGCAATGTTTTTTTTGCCATCCCTCCTCAATTTTCCCAATACTTTTCATCATCGGATATCATGTTTTGTATATCAAAGGAAATTGGAAAAATGGTATTTTTATCTTAATACCATTAATTTTAATAGTTACAATAATTAAACTTAAATTAACAGAATCAACCTCATATGAAGGAAATTTATTTGTGAATTTTATGAAAATTCCAGTTTTAATTTCCGAACATCATATACCATACCCACTGAAGTTCATTTTACACCATATATGGGGGATTTATCTGATTCCTTTAGTCTTATTCATAGTTTTGATAACTCATTACATATACAAAAGGAAATATAGATTGTTTGGTTTTTTCGTGATTGCATTTTTTATATTTTTTGGGATACTCTTATTAACTTTTTACAAAGGGGGTGACGATATAGAGATGGAAAAAACATTTGCCCCGCTTTTATTATTTATTTTAATACCAATTGCTAAAGAAGTTGTCTTTTATAATCAGAATTATAAAATTGCAAAGGGAATTATTTACTGGGTTATTGTTTTTGCAGGATTTATTTTTATACACAAGGCTGGTAATTTATATCAAAAAAGGGTAGTATATCTTGGTACTCTTTTAGATAGGTCGAAATCTCAACAATGCGATAAATTTATTATACGAAGAAATGAATTAAATGAGATAATTCGTATTCCATGGGCACTGTCTGTCGAAACGTTGCTTTATTCTGCTCTGGAAACGCCATATAACATGAAATCAATTTACAGTACATCCGTTGAAAATGAATTTTCAAATATAGACTTAAATGATCCCAACCTTTTTTTAATGACATCGTTTTGGCTAAAATGGGATTACCCGTTAAATAAAAAATATTTCAAACTCAAAACTTGCCCATACTCATGGTTGCAAACTGGTTTTCAGGACATCAAAAAACAAGAAAAGTAATATAAAATCTTTTGAGAAAATGGCAAAAAAGAAATAACAGGTATATTCATATTCTATGTAACAGTTGGGTAATGGCTTCCCTTTTCCGGAATAATAATAAACTTCAACAAAAATATAATTGATGTTAAAACTGCCTTCTTATATAAAAAACCATCTGGCGTTCGATGCCATTTTTATTCTATTTTGCTATGGTGTTCTTTTCAATCAATTAGGTACTCTTCCTATAAGATTGTGGGACGAAGGGATTTATGCAGTAAATGCGTTGGAAATGTCGCAAAATCACCATTATTTAATTAAGTTTTTTCGTGGACTACCTGAATTATGGGCTACTGAACCGCCTTTAGCCGCTTGGCTACAAACTATTTCGATTAAACTATTCGGATTAAATGAAACAGCAATACGATTGCCGTCAGCATTAGCGGGTCTTATGGTCGTATTTTTGTTGATCCGTTTTTTTTCAAAAGAATTTAACTCACGGATTACAGGGTATTTTTGTGCGTTGGTGTTACTTTCATCAAATGGATATATTTCTGAGCACATTACCAGAACTGCCGATCTGGATTCACTCCTAACCCTTTTTTCTACAGGGTGCTTTTTATATTTCTATAAGTATATCATAAAAGGATATCCAAAATATTTATATGTTTCTACATTTTTTCTAATCTGTGGTATTTATACAAAAAGTATTGGAGCTCTATTATTATTGCCCTCATTATTTTTATTTGCCTTGTTCATTAAAAAACTGAATCTTATCTTTTTGCGGAAAGATTTTTATATTTCCCTTATCCTTTTTATAGGTGTTGTTTCATTCTATTATATTTTACGTGAGTATTTTAACCCCGGATACTTGAAAACTGCATGGAATAATGAAATAGCTATGCGGTATTTTAGTGTCAATGAAGGCCATAAGGAAGGATTTATGTTTTATTTTAATAACCTGAAAAATTACAGGTTTGTTCCCTGGATATATTTTCTGCCGTTTGCATTATTATTGAAATTTCTGCTTAAAGATAAATTTGAATATAAACATCTGATAATATATTCTTTCGGAAGTGTCATCGGATTTTGGGCAATTATCTCATGTTCCGAAACAAAACTTGAATGGTATGATGCTCAATTATTCCCTATTCTCTCCATAATTGTCGGAGTTGTAATATTTTATTTATATCAGGGATTATTATGTTTAATGCCGGATAGAAATAAATGGAAGCAATTTTTATTGGTTACCTTTTTTGCGATAGCAATATTTTGCTACCCTTATTTAACCAATGTAAACAAGCTATTGGTTAAAGAAGATACTTACAGAGATGTTAAATACGCCAATGTAATGAAAGAACTTAAGGAGTGGCATCCCGAGATAAAAGAATATATTTTAATGGTAGTGGGCTTCAATCCTAGTACTTGTTTCTATGAAGAATTATACAATACAAAATATCATTATAAAGTTAGTCAGCGCGATATAAGCCAGAATATTCAGTTATCGTCAGGTGAATTATGTATATTTTATAATCCGGCAGTTATTGAGTATTTGAATAATTATTATGAATACGAAATTATTCATAGCTATAAAAATGGTGAATTTATTGTGGCAAAGGTTGGTAAAAAGAAAATTTAACCCGGCTAATTAAAAAGTAATCAACGGCCAATTTTTAATTTTCTTTAAAAAAAAGATCGATACTATTTGTAATATACTTTATGTCAGTTTGGCTAAGATCGTAATATAAGGGTAACCTTAAAAGACGGTCACTATAATAATCACTCATCTTTAATATTCTTCCGTCATGAAATGCTTTATAATAAGGCGATTGGTGGAGAGAAATATAATGAAAAACCGATAAAATACCTTTTTCTTTCAGGTAACTGATCAAATTGTCTCTGGTTTCAACATGATGGCATAAAATATAAAAGATATGGGCATTGTTGGTGGCATATTCAGGCAATTTGGGCAATTCAATGTAACCTCTGTCCTCTAAATGTTTTAAGGAGCTATAGTAAGTATTCCACAAAAGTTTTCTGGTACGCTGTATATCATTAATATTTTCAAGCTGGGCATATAAAAAGGCCGAAATTACTTCCGAAGGGAGGAAAGATGAGCCAATATCAACCCATCCGTATTTATCCACTTCACCCCTGTAAAACGCAGCACGATTAGTTCCCTTCTCCCAGATTATTTCGGCACGTTTAAAAAATTGTTCATCATTAACTACCAACATCCCTCCCTCGCCAGAGATAACATTTTTTGTCTCATGGAAGGAAAAAGCAGCAAGATGTCCAATGGATCCCAAAGGTATCCCCTTATAAAAAGAGTCGATTGCCTGCGCCGCATCCTCAATAACAAATAGCCGGTATTTCGTGGCGATTTGCATGATAATATCCATATCGCACGCTATCCCTGCATAATGAACAACAACAATTGCTTTAGTTCTGGATGTTATCAATCCCTCGATTAAATCGCAGTTGATGTTAGGATTTTGAACGTCACTATCTGCAAAAACAATTTTTGCGCCCCGAAGCACAAAAGCATTGGCAGTGGATACAAAAGTAAAAGCGGGAATTATAATTTCGTCGCCCGGCTCAATATTAATGAGGATTGCAGCCATCTCCAAAGCATCGGTACAGCTAGTTGTAAGCAATGTTTTTTTAAACTTATATCTGGAGGTAAAGAAATCCTGACATTTTTTTGTAAAATCGCCATTTCCTGAAATTTTTCCTGAAGCAACTGCCTGTTCAATATACTTTGTTTCGTTACCCGTAAGGTGCGGTTTATTAAAGGGTATCATTAAATTTATAAATAATTGTTTAGAGTAAAAATTTTAGCAAGATAAAGTATCCCGCTTTGTATATGAAACAGATATGCTGCCATTACAACAAAATCGCGTATTTCGAACTTGAACTTTTTTATGTTTAGTTGAGTAACGAAAACAATCAATGATGAAAAAAACAGAATATATGCCGCTGCATAGGTTTGCCAGATTAAATTTCCATGAAAAAGTCTAGGGCCGCTTTCGGCAAATAAAACAAATATTAACAAAGCGAAAATGTAATTGATTAAACTGTATTTTAATAATAGATTGTTCTTTGCGTATTTATAATAAAGAATATAAACTAAAATTGGGAATGAGATAGATTTCATCAAATCAAAAAAAATGTTTTTAGAAAACGCATTCCAAACCAAAAATGGTTGAAAAATAATTTTTGATGATTCATTATTGTAAAAAGTGGGCAATACTTTATCAAACTTGTAAATATAGAGGTATTGAAGACCCAAAATTAAAAACCCTAAAAATGTTATTAGAACAGCTACTAATGAAACCTTTGTAAACTTACACCTTATCAGGCAGAGTAATGGAAAAGATAACCCGAAACAAAAGAAAAAACTTGGTTTAATCGAGATATTGATAACAATTAGAATAAGAATATGAAGCCAATTATCGATTTTCCCTTCTGATAAATATTTGTACGAATAATAGAATAAAAGCAAAGCAAAAGGCATCATGAACAACCACGTTGAATTATGCCAAACATTTGGGGTTATTGTTCCTAAATATAATTGTTGGTTGAGATTAAACGTTAAAACAATTGAGTGACATAATACCAATAATGCGAATAGTAATTTAATAAATACATTTATCGTGAAAGTAAAGGTTTCTAACTTTTTATCCAAAACCTTATTAATCAACCATAAAGAAATATAAACTCGTGCTGCAACAGCTAAACCTAGCAGGATAGCGACTGATAACTGTTCCGACCGGGTAATAAATGAAAATAAATAAACTGTTAAATAATAAAGGAAATTCCCCGGCCATTTTCCTGCTGCAACATAGTTTTTAAGTATTACTAAATGAGTATTTAAATCCCCAATGTAATGTGATAAAATAAATTGTATCAAAAAAAAAGATAATATAAAGCTTATTATAAAAAATCCAAAATTTGAACCTCTGTTATAAATGAGTTTTAAATGATCGTTTATTTTCATTTTTTTTCTTGATACTTTAGATCCAAATATGATAAATATTTTCAACTTTCATCAAAATAAACCCGCATTTTTCATAAAATCGACATGCCCCTAAATTATCTTGTTGAGTTATTACTTCCAAGTGACGGGTATCTTCTTGGTTACAAATAGCTGAGCATGCGGTTAAAAGGAGTTTTCCAATTGACCTTTCCCTGTATTTATCATCAACAGCAATTAAGCCAATTTGTGATTTATACATATGATGTTTTAAAGTTACAAAACCTACAATATCCTGTTGTTCTCTATAAATCAATACCTCATCTGCAATTTTTCGCGTAACGGAATTCTCTAACCATGCATAATACAATTTAACAAATAAATGGCTCGCGAAATTATGATCCTTTTTAAATCTCGAATACTCTCCGCTTTTCAAACAAAGCTCATACAATCTTTCATCAGGGATGCCTGAGTTGTATTTTTCAACATTATCCGGAAATGCCATGTTGGTTTTAGGTATTTCCAGGGAATAAGTTACTTTTTCATCTACTAATATACCCTTGTTATTTAATACACTACTATTTAATTGGTCGTCATCTGGATTGCTGAAAACATAGATAAGCTTATATCCTTTTTCTTTTAAACCGCGGATTGTTCTTTCAAGTAGTATGTTGTCGCATGATTCGAGTGTGATTTTTGCCACCTTTATTCCAAAAAAATCACTATCCCAGCATAGATGGTCAATGGCAATTTTACCCGACATTTACTTTCTCGTTTATAATGTAAATAGGTCGTCCTTTAACATTTTCAAACGTTCTTCCAATATACAAGCCCACCATTCCAAGCAAAAAAATTATTAATCCGGCCAAAAGCCAAATTGAAATAAAAAGACTTGTATATCCCAATACCTTTATTGCACCGGATAAATATTGAACAAAAGTATAACCTGCAAAAATTAGCGCAAATATTGATATGGCAATCCCCGCTTTTACAGTTAGTCTGAGTGGTTTGTCGGAAAATGCAACAATCACTTCAAGTCCTAGGCGCATTAACTTTTTAAAAGAGTAGGATGTTTTCCCTATTTCGCGCTGCGCATGGTCGATATTTATCTGGGTGTGGTTAAACCCTACCCAGCACACCATTGTGGGAAAATATCTAAAATTGTCTTTCATGGAACAAATTGCGTCAATTACTTTACGGTTGTATATCCCGAAATTGCCAACAGCGCTATCTTGTTTTGTGTCTGTTAAGTACCCAAGTAATTTGTAAAAAAGCCTTGAAAATATCTTTTTAATAAAAGGATCTTTTCTTTCACTTCTGCGCCCTAAAACAAAATCATAACCTTCTATAGCTTTGTTGTACAAATTCACTATTTCCTCGGGTTTGTCCTGCAAATCACAATCCATAACTACTATCCATTCGCCTGATGAATAATCCAAACCTGCCGAAATTGCTTGATGTTGCCCGAAATTTTTGGATAACCTAATCCCTTTAACACGAAGATCTTTTTTACCCAGGTCGGATATAAATAACCAGGGATTATCAAGGCTGCAATCATCAACAAGGATTATCTCAAAATTTGAGGTCAACTTTTCAAGTATTGAAATAAGCCTTATATAAAGTTCGTATAAGCATTCCTTGCATCCATATACAGGAATAATAACTGAAATACAGGCGCTTGTTATTTTTTGGTTCATTAGAATTATCTAATTATTTTATTGATTATTAGTGGACAAAAATAATAAGGGTAAATATTTCGTAACTATTTAGGTTGTGGAGTGGTTAAGAAATTATAGCCATTAAATGTGTTACAAAGTTCTTTGA
>JANXXY010000129.1 GCA_025350365.1 Bacteroidales bacterium
CTAAGTCGCAATGTGCCAAAATGGGAATTAACGAAACAATAAAGAATAAAATTTCAAAAGAACTCATTTCTATAATAGAAGAAGCTCATAGCAAAAACATTGTGATTGGAGATTTTAATCCATATAATATTTTTATTAACCCACATGGAGATATCCAAATTTTAGATGTTGATAGTTTTGAAACCCCTGCCTTAAAGCATTCAGGCCGTTTGCTTGATGATATTAGGGATCATTATTATTTGGGAAAGGTAAGCCGGCAAAGCGATTATTATGCTCTGGCAGTAAATGTTTTCAAGCTTTTCACATATGTGCATCCATACAAAGGTGTTCATAGTATCTGGAAACAGCTTGAAGAAAGAGCAATAAAAAAAATATCCGTACTTAGCAACGATACCGGTTTAATAATTCCTGCATTTTACGAACCCATTGGTAGTAAAGCATTAGAGATGCAATTTAAACGGATATTTGAAGATGGCGAAAGGTTTTTAATTCAGGTGGATCAAATAACCACAATCAAGAAACCACAACCTGTTATTCAAACCAACCGCACGAATATTATGGTGAAAGTAATTTCAGATAACGTAATTGATTTCTATTTCAATGAAACATTGGGGTATATTAAAACTGGTACCATAACTGAATTGTACGATTGCACTTTCAAAGGTAATCTGAGTTTAACCGGAAAAATAAACAATACAGACTATGATTCTCTATGGGTTGGAAATAAAAATATACTTCGGGTGAAGGATAATCAACTTTATCATAATAATAACCTTATAATCAACTTCGAAATTCCTGAAAATTTCCGTGTTATTCAATTAGATCATATTCTTTTTGGTGTTGACTGGGAAAACATCTACCATATTTATCCTGATAAAATAATTAATAAAAATGTATCATGGAGCAAGATACCTTCATGGGGCCGTGGGTTTAAATTTGAATTTAGCCCGATACAACTTACCGGAGGAGTTGCCCGAACGCATTTTAGAAATGGAGATGCCATAAACTCGGTGAAATTACCATTGAATGCTAAAAACCTGAATTTGAAAGGGAATACTGGTGTAATTACCTATTTCGAAGATGAAAAAATTAAACATAATTGGTTTTGCATAAATGGATTAAACTTTGTGATGTGCAAAGAAACCGAAGAAATATTTAGCTTTGCTATTAAACAAACAACAGAAACTGCTTTTGTTTTTGTTCCCAAAGATGGAAAAATTGAAATATTGCGAACACCTGATTTTAGCGCAGTGGATTCAATTGAATTTGATGTATGCACAGCGCAGTCGCAAATTTTCTTAACCCGATCCGGTTTATTATTGTTGGAGAATAAAGTATTGTATTTAATTAATAGAAATTAATTTCCATGATGTCTTCCACTAATCCTGTAAAAATAGCTGTTGCTCAAATAGAAGTTATTGCCGGGCATCCGGATATAAATGCAAAAAAAATTCTTCGGGAAATTGAGATTGCAAAAAATGCCGGAGATGATATCATCGTTTTCCCTGAAATGTCTATTCCCGGTTATTTGCTTGGCGATGAGTGGGAAAACACCGCATTTGTAAATGATTGTTATGCATTTAACGATGAAATAAAAAATGCAACTGATAACATTGTGGCTATTTGGGGGAATGTTGATGTGGATGATTCCATGAAAAATGAAGACGGTAGGATTAGAAAATACAATGCAGCCTTTATTGCCCAAAACAAAAGTTATTTAGGTGCAGGTCGTGTTCATAAAACTCTAATGCCGAAATATCGTGAATTTGACGATGAACGACATTTTTATTCAGCCAGAAAAGAAGCACAAGACAGATATTTATCTATTGAGGATGTATTCGATCCTTTTGAAGTAACTATAAAAGCAACAAGCCACAAACTAGGCCTTATTTTATGTGAGGACATGTGGAGTGACGATTACACCATAAACCCCATCAATATTCTTTTAAAAAAGGATGCCGGATTAATTGTAAACCTTTCCTGCTCTCCCTGGACCTGGCGAAAGAATAATAAACGGCATTCAGTAGTGCGAAACAGGATTGAAAACCAACCGGTTTATTTTATCTATGCCAATAATATCGGGATTCAAAATAATGGTAAAAACATTTTTCTTTTCGATGGCAATTCCACCATTTATAATCCCGATGGATCACTCCAAAAAGTTGCAAAAGATTATACTGAAGAAACAATCAGGGCACCCATCTTTGCCGAAAAAATAGAGATAATGCTCAATCCCGAAGTAAGTGACGAAAGGGATAAGGAAGAACTATATAAAGGTATTGTGTATGGGATTAAGAAATTTTTTGATATTTTTCCGAACCGGCGTGTAGTATTAGGACTAAGCGGTGGAATAGATTCAGCTTTGAGCGCCGTGTTGCTTGCCGAAGCGTTAGGTTCTGAGAATGTTTACGCCATTAATATGCCCTCTCAGTTTAATTCCGAAACAACCAAAAACGCTGCAAAAATCCTGGCACAAAATCTTGGCATTCATTACACCACTATACCCATTCAGGCTTCATATGAAAATACAATCATTGACTTGGAATCGGCCATATTTACCAGATTGGATGGTTCGAATACAACCACGAAATTAAAGCTTTCAGGTATTAATAAAGAAAATATCCAGGCGAGGGATCGGGGCTCGCGCCTGCTTGCCGGAGTAGCTTCTATTTTAGACGCTGTATTTGTAAACAATGGCAATAAAACCGAAACTGCTTTTGGCTATGCAACTCTGTATGGAGATGTGAATGGGGCTCTTGCTCCCATTGCCGACCTATATAAAATGGAGGTTTATGAATTGGCTGCATTTATAAACAGTAAAAAAAATGTTATACCGGATACCATCTTTAATATTCCGGCTTCAGCCGAATTAAGCGCCGATCAGAATATAGACGAAGGCAAAGGCGACCCCATTTATTACCCATACCATGATAAGCTCGTGCGGGCTTTTGTTGAATTTCGTCTCGATCCGGAAGATCTGCTTCAATATTATACAGAAGGTATACTGGCACAAATTATAAAATGCGATGAGAAAATAATTGAAAATTATTTTAAAGATGCGGCATCATTCATTGCCGATTTAGAACATAAGTGGAAACTTTACAAGCTTAATTATTTTAAACGAATTCAGTCACCCCCTATCATTGCTGTAAGCAAAAGGGCTTTCGGATTTGATTTAAGGGAATCGCAGAATGGTGTTTATTTTACTCAACGGTATTTGAAGTTGAAGCATAAACTAATGAATGGTGAAAATTGACAAATGATTGGTTGATTTGAACGAATGAAAAGTATGAATAGTGGGAAAGTGCTGAGCTACGGACCTATCAAACTATAAGAATCACGCCAGTGAGTGACGCAAAAAAGGATACTCTAATAGAGCACATCTTAAATAACCACCTATAAGTGCATAGTTTATTACCCGGGGATGCAGTTCAACTGGGACTTCAAGTTTGGGGTTGCAGACCACATGGAGTCGTATTTGTTGTGTGGAGTGTATTTTTCATTGTATTATCTGAACATATAAAATCCAAATACAAATCCCAAAGCGGCTGCTCCAATGCCAACTATTGTATTTCTTGTTCTATCCTTGCTTACTCGCTTATCAACTTCTCCTGATTTATAATATTCATTGTTCTGAGGTTTCATTGTGGATACTTTGAATTTATAAAATTCAGCACTGCAACGATAACATGAACTCCACAAATCTGGCCTGGTTTCATCAACGATATTAACAATATTAGCATTTAAAGTGCATCCTTCATTTTTTAATATTTCCAATGCGAGAGCTTCGCTACATGCTACAGCAAATCCCGATTCACCCAATTTAATTTCTCCAACTTTCTGTAATGAATCAGTAATCGTCATGAATTTTTTAATAATAATATCACAATTCTTATAGTCAGACTTATTTATCAGATAACCTGTTCTTACAATCCGATGAGTACAACTTGAAATCAAAAAAAGTAAAATTAAATAGAAAGCTATCTTTTTCATATCATAGTTTTTATATTAGATGAA
Source organism: Bacteroidales bacterium (assembly GCA_025350365.1). Classification (GTDB taxonomy): domain Bacteria; phylum Bacteroidota; class Bacteroidia; order Bacteroidales; family JAAUTT01; genus JAAUTT01. The sequence goes on from JANXXY010000129.1 coordinate 4,018, forward strand.
GGTCATTTTTTTACATTACCCACAACATCTAAATAACCCCAATTGGGATTATTTCCCTATTAGCTTGACCTTGTATTTCGCGGTTATTCATTTTATTGCAATAAATTTCGAAAACATATTTCATAATCAGGCTATTTTGGTTGCAATTTAGTAAACTATTCCGGTCAAGCTTGTTTTTTGTTTAAATATCTGATCCATACGGCGGAGTTTTTATCCGGTCGCTTCCAACCGTTCGGGTTAAGCTGTGCCTGAATCGAATATATCCTTAAAGGCTCAGCCTGGTTTTATTTGGCCAGCTTAAGCAGAACTTAGGTTGGATATGGTTACTATTGCTTTTGTGTTCAAAACCTACAATTATTGGTTATAAAAATCCAATTAAAATGATTTTTACGTTTTATTTTAACCAGATATGTGAAAAATAAGCTCGGAAAGATGATTCTACCTGAACTTTGAACTCCGGATTTAATATCTGGGTAACAGAATACCCCTTGATAAGTGTATAGTTTATTATTCGGGGATTTAGTTCAACCGGGACTTCAAGTTGGGTCTTGCAGATCACATGAAGTCCTATTTATTTGGCGGTAGTTTTTATTGTATTTCAATCTTAGTCAATTTCTTCACATTCATTGGAGTTACTGGTAATGTAATAAAATGTGATTTACTTCCATAAACCAAACTATCTCTCAAAAATACGGAATCAAAGTATAATTGAATTCGACGACCTGTACTATCAGTCAATCTTATGCCGGTTTGTGGTTTAACTGTAAAGATTACATCATTCCCATTCTTATCCTTACATTTAAGCGTCTCAATTCCATTATAAAAATTTTTACCACCTTTTAAAGCAACTCCGACTAATCCAAGTCTAAAATCATACGCATCATTTATTTTATTTGGGTCAATGTTTTGAAGTTGTTCTTTGAAACTACTGGAAGTCATGTAATAAGTCGAACATGAGGTCATTGATAAAACAAAAATTATCAAGATAAAATAATAATTTCTCATACAGTCAATCGGTCTATGATTAATAACTTTCAATTATTTAGGAATAAATTTGTCTAAATCTTACTTTTCATATGCTTTCAATTTGACCAATAAATCCATGGCGTTCAGGGTCTTTTTAAAATTACCGCCAACGTCGGCGGTATGGCCAGTAAAGGATTGCGGAGAACGAACCTATCAACCGATACAAAAATTGATGCGGGTGATGAACTTCGCATACCACTGAAACCTTTATTGGCTATAGCGTGTGTTGAACTAAATCCCTTACGGGATAGCTTTGTTCAACTTTATCAAAAATAGACATAAAATCAATTGTACGATCTTTACGGCAGTATTAATTTAAAAATATTGTTGTATGAGAAAACGTATCGAACCTACAATTGTAGAACAAGCTATTGAAAGTGTAACCGGTTTTGATCTGGTACTTAAGAAACTTGAACAGCAAGTCGTACTTAAAGGACAAAGCAGTAGTACTTTGCACAATTACATCCGCCGTATTGCTTCCATTTCTATGCATTTTGGAAGACTTCCTGAACAGAATGATGATGAGATTAATGAGTATCTTACATCACTGGCTCTTAATCCAAAATCACCGTCACGAAGTAATTTCAAACATGCCGTGTATGGTTTGCAGTATTATTTCCGGCTAATCGGCCATAACAAACGTGCCATCTCGTTGCCTTCGCTAAAGAAAGATGCCA
>JANXXY010000152.1 GCA_025350365.1 Bacteroidales bacterium
TAGAGGATATAAACGATTTAATTAACGATATACAACTGGCGCTGGAGTAGAAAGTATTTCTCTAACTCGGTATTCTAATATTTCGGTATTTTTATTTAAGATACTGATAATGAGTGAAAATTTAAAAATTGAAATTAATCGTAACTAATTATTAACCAATTATTTTCAAATTATCGCATTTTCCAATTTTCAAATTTAACGAAGTGTTGTATTCTTTAATAAATACTATTTTATGGATTTTACCGAATCACAAATTGAACGTTATAGCAGACACATCATCCTTCAGGATGTTGGCGTTGAAGGTCAAATAAATATTTCTGAAGGAAAGGTTCTAATTGTCGGCGCTGGCGGACTTGGATCTCCTGTAGCTCTTTACCTTGCTGCCGCAGGTGTTGGTACTATCGGTATTATTGATGGTGATGTGGTGGATATGACCAATCTTCAACGCCAGGTAATTCATTTTACCCCCGATGTAAATAAAGCCAAGGTATTATCCGCCAAAGAAAAGATTGAGCAATTAAATCCCGATGTAAAAGTAGTTGCTTACCAGGATTTGCTTTCGACATATAATATTTTCGACATCATAAAGGAATATGACATTGTTGTGGATGGTACGGATAATTTTCCAACTAAATTTCTGATTAACGATGCTTGCGTGCTTACAAAAAAGCCTTTTTCACACGGAGGGATTCTCCGTTTCGAAGGTCAAACCTTTACATACACTCCGGGACATGCATGCTATCGTTGCGTTTTCGATAGACCACCTCCACCTAATGTTGTTCCCACCTGTTCGCAAGCAGGAGTTTTGGGTTCTATTGCAGGTATATTGGGAACGATACAAGCAACTGAAGTTTTGAAATTTCTGATTAACAAAGGTGAATTGCTGACAAACCGGATTTTAACATTCAACGCTCTTACGATGGATTTCAGAACTATTGCTTTCCGAAAGAATATAAATTGTCCCATTTGCGGTGAACATCCTTCAATTACTGAGTTACAGACGTATGATCTTCCGGCTTGCGATTTAAAACATTAATATTATAAATACCATGAGCCCTTCCGACAAAAAGAAGCTTTCGATTATCAGCTTTAGTGGCGATTTTGATAAATTAGTTGCCGCGTTCACACTTGCATGTGGTTCAGCTGCAGTAAATTATGAAGTCAATATCTTCTTCACATTCTGGGGTTTAAATGCAATAAAGAAAAAGACCGGACGGAGATTTACCGGCAAAGGCATTCTTGCCAAAACCTTTGGGTTTCTAATGGGAGGTGTCAACAATGTGCCGCTGAGTCGCTTGAACTTTTTTGGGACAAGCCCTAAGCTAATGTCTTTTATGATGCGTAAGCGCAACGTAGCTACACTTAAAGAACTAATTGATGCTGCCATTGCACTGAACATTAACCTTTACGCCTGTGAAATGTCGATGCATATCCTTGGAATATCAAAAGATGATTTTATCCCTGAAGTCAAGGAAGTAATAGGGGTTGCCAATTTTCTTCAATATTCAGAAGGCGGCGACCGTATCTTTATCTAAAATAAAAAAAGTATGATTACCAAACAACTTGATATTACAAAAGAACATTGTCCTATGACTTTTGTAAAGACAAAGATTGAGCTTTCAAAACTGCAGAGCGGCGATAAGCTCGAAGTATTGCTTACTGAAGGCGAGCCATTGCAAAATGTTCCCCGAAGTGCAACTGAACAAGGTTTTAAGGTACTTGAAGTTATTCATGTAAAGGATAATATCCACAAAATAACCATTGAAAAATGATTTCGATTAAGAAAGACGCTCTCGACCAAATCATTGCACATGCTAAAAAAGATTTGCCAAACGAAGCCTGCGGTTACCTTGCAGGAAATGATGATGTGTTATTACTTAGTTATCAATTAACTAATATTGACCATAGTCCGGAACATTTTTCATTTGACCCCTCCGAACAATTCCGGGCAGTAAAAGATGCCCGTAACAAAGAACTTAAAATTCTGGCCAATTATCACAGTCATCCAGTTACACCGGCGCGTCCCTCACAAGAGGATATACGGCTGGCTTACGACCCGGAAATAAGATATATAATCATATCATTGGCCGAAGCCGAACCTGTAATAAGAGCCTTCCGGATAATAAATGGATCGGCAACAAACGAAGATTTAAACATAACCGATTGATTCAATAATATCTTACACCATCCCATCCTCACTTTAATACTTTATCACTTTAAAAATGTACACACTTCCAGGAACATTATCAGACGATATCCAATATTATGGTTCATTAGTTGATGAATTTATCGACGGTAAGATCGAACCTGTCAAATTCAAGGCTATACGCGTTCCAATGGGCATTTACGAACAACGCAAAGATGGTACTTTTATGGTGCGTATTCGCTGTGCCGGAGGGTTTATAACCCCTTTGCAACTGAAAAAAGTTGCTGAAATAGCATATAGGCATAAATCCGACTTGCTGCATGTAACCACCCGTCAGGAAATACAAATACAGAATGTTGACCTTCGCGAAACCCTGCATATTCTTCAAAACCTGAAAGAAATAGGACTTTCATCAAAAGGAGGTGGAGGAAATACTGTTCGAAACATTATGGCTTCGATAGATAGCGGTATTTCCCATGACGAAATATTTGATGTTACACCTTATGCTTTTAACCTGACTACAAAAATGGTGGCAGAACCTGATTCGTTCACACTACCGCGTAAACTTAAAATTGCTTTCTCAAACTCCGAAAAGGATACAAGTTATGCGGCCTTTAACGATTTAGGATTTGTTGCACAGGTAATAGAGGGTAAAAAAGGGTTTAAGGTTTACTTGGGTGGCTCACTTGCCTCAAAGCCAATGGTTGGCTATAAATTATTCGAGTTTGCGCTCGAAGAAGACATGTATTTCATTGTTGATGCTGTAAAAAAACTATTCTCACGTTATGGTAACCGCAAAAACAGGCATAAGGCCCGGCTCAGGCATATATTTTACAAGCTTGGAAAAGACGAAGTATTCCGTTTATTTTTCGAAATCTATAACGAAATTAAAAAGCTCGAAGATATTACTTACCGGCATAGTACATTCGAATGGGAAACTCCCAAACAAGCACTTAATCCCGTATCAGTATCGTTGCCGGATTTTGAAAAGTGGAAGGCAAGATACGTTGCCGAACAGCGTCAGACTGGATTAAAGTCTGTAATCGTTCCTTTTGATAATGGGAATATGAATGCTGATAACCTTGGTCAATTAGCTGATTTTGCTTCAAATTTTGGGGAAGATGTAATACGGTTTTCGATGAGGCAAAACCTGCATTTGAGGAATATTCCAACCCAATATCTTGGCAATGTCTATCAATTTCTGATAAAAATTGGTATTGATTTAAACATACCATTGTTGCTGAATACGATAGTTTCCTGTACTGGGGCAGACACCTGCCGGTTAGGTATCTGCCTGACTAAAGGCGCCAGTGCCGCGCTTCGAAAGGCGCTTGGAAATAGCGATTTGCCACTCGAAAAATTGAGCGATTTACGAATCAATATTTCCGGTTGTCCCAATTCGTGCGGGCAGCAGATCGCCGCTGATCTTGGGTTCTATGGAAAGGTAAGCCGCAACAACCGTATGTATCCTGCTTATCATGTAGTTGCCGGAGCTTCTATAGGTCTCGACCCCAAACTGGCGGAACTCGTGGGTGAGGTTAGCGCTTTTGATTTGCCAAAATTTACTATCGATGTGTTTAGGCTTTATTTGAAAAAACAGGATAAATACAAGTCGTTTAGTGAGTATGTAAGCGCAGAAGGCAAAGCTGATATTGCCGGGATAACACTGAAATACAAGATTATTCCCGAATTTAGTGATGACAAAAACTATTATTTCGATTGGGGCAGCGACCATATATTTTCTCTTGCCACTAAAGGCGTGGGGGAATGTTCTGCGGGGCTTTTCGATATGATTGATGTTGATCTGAACACTATAAACAGTACAAAGGGAAAACTTAACAATGAAACTGACAAAGAAGCGGTTAACAAGCTACTTTCAACACTGGTTTTTGCATCGTCGCGTATGCTTTTAATTACAAGGGGAGCAGAACCTAAAAATGTAACCGAAGTTTTCAATGAATTTATAAGCAAATTTATAGATGCCAAGCTGATTAGTAATGTTTATCGCGAAATAGTGGAAATTGCACGAGATGGTGATCATTACGATTTATCGGAAAAGAAAGAAACTATTCTCGAACTTTCACAGGCTGTCGTTAACTTGTATGAAGGAATGGATGATTCTCTGCAATTTAAAAGTTTGGAGAATAGCGGCAAATCAAATGACACCGAAATCCCAAAACAGGTTACCACACGTAAAAAGGATTTCAGGGGAGTAGCATGTCCTATGAATTTTGTAAAAACTAAAATTGAATTAGCTACACTGAAATCGGGTGATATACTGGAAATTTTTCTGGACGATGGCGAACCCATAGAGAATGTGCCAGGCTCAATTAAAAGTGAGGGCCATCTGATACTCACTCAAAAGCAAATAGACAACTATTGGTTGGTGACTATACAAAAAACATAGTAACGATAAAATTAAACAACCATGAAGCCTTATTTATCAGAAAAATGATTGACTGCGCCAAAACTAAAGATACACAGAAATATTGGATGTTAATAAATGTGTGAATCATATAAAATTTTGAATTAATTGTGTAATAGTTCTGTAAGTTTTAAAACCTAATTTTACTTTTTTATAATTTCATTAATCTAAAAAACTTAAAATTATGAGAAGTAAAATTTTTTATCCGGTAATCTTGTTTGCAGGATTTATATTTGTTAATTTAACTGTTAATCAGGCTTATAGTCAAACGCCACAAGATAAACCTGTTAAACAGGAGGTTGTAAAATATACCTGTCCAATGCATGCTGAAGTGGTACAGGATAAACCAGGCAATTGTCCCAAATGTGGAATGAAACTGGTGGAAAAAAAGGGAATGAAGAAGGATGGAATGAAGAAGGAGGGGATGAAGAAGGACACCTCCATGATGAAACATGACCATAAGAAAATGATGCATGATTCAGCTAGTATGAAAAATGGTGACATGAAAATGTAACATCGATAGAAAAAGTTTCGCTTTTGTGGAAGAAGCGAAATTTTTTTTATTTAATGATGGTGGATGGATTTTTGGTAATATCGTTCTTGTTAAAAACAAAACGGCATTTTTAGTAACAATAGTCTTTGAATATTCAAACTTCCCAACTAAATTATATTCAGATGAAAAATATATTTCTCGGTATAGCAATAATTACCATAACATTGGCATCGTGCAGCAGCAATAACAACAATTCATCAGAAAATAAAAATAATGGTACACAAGCCATATTGCAGTCTGATAATGCGACTATAATAAAAGCATCTGATGCTAAGAACACGGTTTTAATTAAGGAAATTTTAAGTGCATATTTACAATTAAAAAATGCTTTTACTGG
>JANXXY010000258.1 GCA_025350365.1 Bacteroidales bacterium
TGCAAGTTTTATTTCTACTACAAGAAAAAACCAACACAACGTTTTCAAAGAACTTTGTAACACATTTAATGGCTATAATTTCTTAACCACTCCACAACCTAAATAGTTACCTATTTTTTAAGTTGCGTAGCACCGAAATCTTTTTTTTTAGAGATTCCGCCACTAACATGGCTTTATAAAATCAACCTTAATAAATATAATTTTACAAAGATTCCGCCACTAACATGGCTATTATAACAATTATCATAAATTCACCACCTTTTTCAAGGCTTAATTCGCATTGTTATACAATTCTATCTTATAAAATGCACGATTGTAAAAATGATTGCCATTATCTTACAAAATTAAGCCAGGAGCTGTCTTCATCATAATCTTCTACAATACGCGTGTTTTGTGTGAAGGAATAATTGCTAATAAGGTTTGTAATTTCCTGCCGAAGCATAGAAATTGCACCGTCAATTAAATCGGTTCTGAACCCGGTGTCCCCCATTTTAATAACTAAATCCATCGAAACTACGCGACTCATCAAACGGCCCAATTCAACCAACTTGCGTTGTGGCATTTGCATGTCAATTTCAAAACTTAGCAATTCTTTTAAATAATCGGCTGCACGATCACTAAGGTTGTGTCCCTGTAAAAAGAGTGCCAGGCTTTTTTCTTTGGATGACTTCATCAATTTAATTAATGATTCGGATATTTGAGCGTAAAGAATATCGTTGGAACCCTCGAAAATCTGGAAAGGACGGCTATCGACAATGGCACGCCCTGCAATGTGATTGAGTTTATAGCCTTTAGCGCCTACCAATTGCATTAACGATTGTGCCGAATCCTGCATCAGGTCTGATGTAACGCTTTTAATAATATTAGCTTCAAGCCCCAGAGTGGTTAAATCATTTCGAATATCAGCCAGTTCACTACTTTTTGTGGCGAGAGCGGAGCAGATCGTAAAACTGGCCTGAAGACGTGCAAGATGTTGCTGAACCTGATCATAAGCCAACAATATTTTACCACCCACAAAACGGTTTTGGCAATGAGCAATTGCCTCATCAAGAAGTCGTTTAATAAACCCTAATCCCATGCCTGGAAATTGCATTCTGCTCCGATGCAACAGATCAAGCATCATTTGGATACCGGTAGTTTGAGGTTCCAGACGTTGCATTTTGGGTATTTTTACATCAATGATGTTTCGGCCATATGGAATCTGATAAAGGCCAAGATTTTCAAAATACTCTTCCACTACGATATTCTGATTGGGAGCGGCCGTATCACAGATAAAAAACTCGATATCGCGTTGAAGTCCCGCGTGTGCGGCTTGTTTACGTGCCGTGAGAAGCCAGAAATCGGCCTGACCAGTGAGTCCTGCCCAATGTTTTGTACCCTGAATGTGGTAATGATCCGGGTGTTCGTTGAAAGAAGTTTGCATGTTTAAAGCATCACTACCAAAACCAGGCTCAGTAATCATTAACCCACCCATGTTTTTAAAATTTAGGAAACGATGGAATACTCCGGATTTGATATTCTCCTGACCATATTTGGCTACTGGTTGCAGAAAAAGTGCGTAGTTAATTCCCAGAGTTAACGATAATGCCAACGATTCATAAGATGCCGCTGACAAAAGCGCCAAATTTTCGTGTACTTTTCCGCCTCGACCACCATATTTAACCGGAATACTTACCGATAGTGGATTGCAAGACATTATTTCCTGTAAAACTCCGGCTGGTAACCCCCGCTGAATACTCAACCGATTGATATCATCTTCATCATGAAATAACGATTTTAGAGTAGATTTGAAATCATTGAGAAACACATCGAATGATTTTGTTTGTGCACCCAGCCCACTTTGAAAAGCTGAAATTACGGGAGATTTTAAATGATTTACTTGCATTATTATTTTGGGAATTTCTTTTAGCAATGTTAAATTTCCTTTTCAGGTAAAGAATCATAACAACTCCATCCACTAAATGTTTTAGTTGTTATGAGATAAATTATCGATTCTGAAAAATGAGTCCATGGCCAAACCGACCTTCACAAACCATTTACCGAAAGATAGACCTGTTTCGCCGAAAACTCCTCTCAACTAAATGTTTCAGGATGTACTTTTGATCAAAATTAATTACTTAAAAAAATATGAAAATGAGTGTAAGTTTATTTTGGGGGTTATTATTAATTCTGATAGGATTAAGCCTGATCATAAAAATAGTTTTCAATGTTGATTTTCCTATTTTAAAAATTCTCTTTGCTTTTCTGTTTATTTACATAGGTATAAAAATCTTAATCGGACGCGATTTCAGCATTTTACACAAAGATGATAACGGCCAAACGATTCTGTTTAGTGAAAAAACATTTACCAGTTTGGAAGATGGGAAAGAGTATAGCGTTATCTTTGGTGGCGGAAAACTTGATCTGCGTAACATCACACTGCCAGATAGCCAGATTATTCATTGCAAGATCAATACCATTTTTGGAGGAACTGAAATCATATTAGACCCTGAAAGTTCAGTACAGATAAAAGCAAATACAGCTTTTGCGGGTACAAAAATGCCGGATGGGAACAGTTCAGCGTTTGGAACGATTCATTATAGTACCGATTCTTCAGCCTACCATAAACCAAAGCTGATTATTGAAACTAATACTGTTTTTGGTGGGTTGCATGTAAAAAAACATTGAATCGGCACATCTTTCAGAAGCGTTTTATTATATACCCGGGAAGGAAATACCTTTAATTTTTCGGAACACCTCCACGGCATATAAATCAGTCATTCCGGAAACAAAATCCAATACCGATTGGATCCGGGTATAAGGTGTTTCATTTATTGGCGTAAATTGTGATGGGATAAGTTTTTGCAATTTGCTATGGTAATGGTTTGAACCATCCATCACAGCAGGAATAAATTCTTCAAGCAAACCGCTCATCACTTTGTACCCGGCTATCTCCTTCTCCACCACCGAACGGTAATTGTATATTTTATCTATTGAAATAGCATCAATTTTCTTTAATGCACTATGGAAAGGTTCGTCCAAACATTCAGTGAGACTGCTGTTGAAATTCCCTTCCATCACATCGGGCAAGTGTTTGATAAAGGCTGACGAACATTCGTTGATAAGACTATTAATGCACTTTGCCCGCAAAAATGAAACTTTATCATTCGAATCGAAGATGTCATTTGCCCTACGTAAGGTTTCCTGAGCATCAGTTCCAAGAAGTCCAACCATCAAATTGGAAACTTCATCATCTGAGAAAATTCCCAATCGGTGTGAATCTTCCAGATCGATAATATAATAGCAAATATCATCGGCAGCTTCCACCAAAAAGGTTAACGGATGACGATAGCAAACCAGAGGGGAATGCTGAAACCGGATAATGCCCAATTTATCAGCTATTTTACTAAAAGTTTCGATTTCAGAAGCAAAAAAGCCATATTTTTTGGTGTAGACCTTATCTTTTCGGTGACCGGCAACTGATTCGCATGGGTATTTTACCAATGTGGCAAGCGTTGAATAAGTGAGTGCAAATTGACTCTCCTGCTTGCCGTGAAAAATGTTGGTAAGAATACGGAATGCATTGGCATTTCCTTCAAAATTAATAAGATCACACCATTGTAATGGCGACATCAAATCTTTGTATTGTCTTCCATCGCCATCTGTAAAATACCTCGAAATAGCTTTTTCACCGGAATGGCCAAATGACGGATTTCCTAGATCGTGGGCAAGACTAGCCGCCGATACAATATTGCCAATTTCGTCAAGAAAAAGACAGGATTTGGTGTCATTTTCTTTTTTCAGATGATTTGCCAGTATTGTACCAAGCGAACGCCCCACACTGGCTACTTCTAAGCTATGAGTTAATCTGTTATGGACGAATACACTTCCGGGAAGCGGAAATACTTGTGTTTTATTCTGCAACCGCCGAAAGGGAGACGAAAAAATTATGCGGTCGTAATCTCTTTGAAATTGAGATCGGGCATAGTCGTAATTCAAAAGTTTTTTGTTGTTTTCTTTGCCAAGTCGCTCAGCCGAAAGAAGTTTGTGCCAATTCATCATATCATAAAAATCGTAAGTAAGACACTCCCGTAAGAAGTACTAAAATTTTAATCTTTGTATTCATATTGATAGTTCGGTAATTTTTCAACTTCTGCATTTTTACAAAATGTAATACGTTGAAATACATAGAAATAAAGAAATATTGGCATATACATCTAAGTATTTCATTTTAAGAATATTGCTGAAAATTTACATAAGTGTTGCATATTGATCAATAATATTATTAAGTACCAAAAACTGAATTTACAATAATTAACAACAAAAAGAGGCTACCTGAATAAGATAACCTCTTTGTAAATATGCTATATTATATTGCTACAGTTCAGGTATACCCGTCATATCAAAGGAAGTGTTCGCTTTGGTTACGTCTTTTGAATCGGAAATACTAAAAATGACATCATTATAGTCGAAATCACCTGTATTTTGTGTATCTCCATAAGCTATATCTTCAAATGTCAAAACTAAATCGTCACATGTTTTTTCTTTGAAAATAGTGTGTTGTTTATATTTTCCCTGGTTAAAATTAAAATCAGTATAATCAGTATAAAGTCCGTCTACAGTCATCCCGTTTTTCCAACCTTGTGCAACCAAATAAAAGCCCACCACAGTACCTGCAGGGAACTTTCCTGTTCCTACCTGAACCATGTCTCCCGTTTGCAATGCACCACCATCACCTACCTGTGATACATTGGGATAAAGAATTACTTTATTCATATCAGCAACACTTGCTGGTGGACTATTCTCATTGTATGTATAATAGCCAAGTGTGTTTTTCCAACCTGCACCTTCGCCAACAAAAGTGATGTAAACTTCAGACTCATTCTTTAACAAGATTCTATTACTAGCTGTTGTGGCAAAAAGTTCAGGATGAGCCAAGCGATTGTCTTTTCTTTCTGGAAATAAATCCATTATATTTTTAAATAATGTGGCACATGGTTTTGTTGGAATTATCACCGGAGGTAACCCTTCATCAATGCTCAGTGACAAGATTTTTAAACCTCCAAGGCCGGTAGCCACAAATATCACACTATCTTTCGATTCTACGAAATTTGATGAGGCAGAATCGCTAAATTTGATCTTTCCCAGAATCGCCAGACTATCGTTTCGACTAGCGATGAGGCCTCCAACATACAGGCCGGCTTCACCATTGGCAATTAAAACGAGATCACCATTCAGGGAAACTGCATTGGACACAAAGTTATTATCGTCAGCATCTTGGGGAGTTAAAGGTTTTGCGATTGTTTGTTTCAAAGAGCCATCTAAATTGAGCATTTGAACTCCACCTTCATTGAGTGCGGCAAAAATGTATTTATCTGATACCGACAATTTGGATTTTGCCTCTTTTTGATTGGCTCCTCCTACATTATAAGCAGTTACAAAGGATGCATCGGACTTGTTAAAAACATTCACAATCCCACCTGATTTCTGAGTACCGCCTCCCTGAAGAATATATACCTTGTCGCTATTTACATCAATGGAACGAGCGTCGGTGAGAGGTTTGGATAAAATTATCTTTAAATTGGAATCAAAAACTTTCAAATAACCATCTGTTCCACTGGTAGTATAAATACCAGATGTTGTTGCACGAACATCCGATCCGACATAGGAATCCAATCCAATAATGGTATCTACCTTAATGATTTCATGAGCAGCGTTTAAAGAAAGAACTTCCAGCATTGCCGGTCTTGTAAGATGTTTACTTGCTACTGAATCTGCATCCAAATTAACTGCTCCTACAAGATATATTTTGTTATTGAAATAATCGACAGAGCTCATATCAACGGTCTTAAATATGGCGTGCCAAACAATTTTTGGGCTTTTAATATCTTTCACATCGAAAACATCCAAGCCACCTAAATACTTATCGCCTCTGGTATTATATGTGACAAAAGCCATGTTGTCAACAATTTTAACATGTGTAGCCTGAAGTGTGTTTCCCTCAAAAACCGGAGCGTCAACTTCGGCTCTTAGCTTAAATACATAATTCTTGCTTAGATCAACTTTGGGGGCGGCGCTTGCACTTTTCAAATTACCCTGTTCTATATTATAAACCTGAAGTATCTGATCGGTTGTTTTTATTCGTGATTGCTGATCGTAGCTAATAATTATATTACCTTTCTGCAAATTTGCAGGGTGTGTATTGGATATTTCTTTCTGACAACCTACTATGGCAATAGAAAGTACTATACCAAAAAATTTCAGTATTATTTTCATCCGCATAGAATTATTTTTTACAGGTCGGATATAGCACACATGTTGATTTTGATCGTGTGTATTTGTCTCTTGAAAAGAACTTACTCGGTTCATAGTATACATATTATTAGTAGTTAATTTTATTTAACTTGTCTACGTAAATTAAAGAAATCTGTTGCTCAAAATAGTCTTATGTCATATTGTATTTGACTAATCAATACAAATTGATGACAAATGTTCTTTTAGATCACAAATTATTATTTAAGCCTGTTTTCAAATTTTTTTATGGCAAAGCGCACGAGATAATAAGAAACAATTATTAATGCAGGCCAACTCAAATACCAAAGTATTGATGTAAGATACATAAAGTTACAATTTTTTTAATGATTAATAAGTATGAGTTTCTTCCTTAAGTTCTTCGGCTGATATTTGTTTGTTGTTAATTGCACGCCATGCATAGAATACGTACGCTAATACAATCGGTACAAAAAGAGACACATAACACATAGCCGTTAAAGTATAATGACTTGACGAACTATTTTCAATTGTTAATGAACTTTGCAAATTAAATGTGGAAGGATAAAAAGAAGTATTAGTGAACCCTGCCAAAAAAAATAACGCCATCACTGTAAGCACGGTTCCCGTGCCTGCCGACCAAATTCCTTTAATTGATTTCTTGAAAAGAGTATTATAAATTCCAAAAAGCACAAGTGTGACGCCGGTCAAAAACATAGCTGTGGTAATAGGTTGATCAATAAAGTTATGAAAATATTTTTGCTCTTTCATAAAAACGTTCTTGGTTATTTCGTCGTATGCAAAGCCATCTCTAAACAATAAAACAATTACAAATGACAAAAAGAAAAACAAAAATGGTATCACATTTATTAACAGTTGTTTTCGCGCTCTTTCAAGTATAGGTTCGTCATTAACGTTATTGATAAAATATAAGATAGCTAAAACACGGGACAGAAAAAAGACAGCCAACCCCAAGGACAGATTGTGAAAATTAAATGCGGCTTCTAATCCATGAAAATGGTTTTCCCATCGCGATAAATTCATGTTGCTTACCGAAAACTGAGACCCTGTAAAAAAAGTAGCTACTGCAGTTCCAATTAAAATTGTTCCTAATAGACCATTAATAAATAAGAAAACTTCAAAAGTTTTGCGGCCAAAAACGTTGTTAGGCTTCGACCGAAATTCGAAAGATATCGCCTGAATAACAAAACTAAAAAGGATAAGCATCCAAACCCAGTAAGCTCCGCCAAAACTAGTTGAATAGAATAAGGGAAAGGAAGCAAAAAAAGCTCCTCCAAAAGTTACAAGCGTGGTAAAGGTAAACTCCCATTTACGCCCAAGAGAATTAACCAAAATTGTTCTTTCAGTTTCGGTTTTGCCAAGCGTATAAATTAGTGTTTCCCCACCTTGCACAAACATTAAGAAAACCAAAATACCTCCAAGAAGTGAGATAATTACCCACCAATATTGTTGAAGCTCCAATTGTGTCATTGTTTCAAACATACTTATTCTCCTCCCTCTTTTGGTCCTAGTTTAATTTGTTTAATCATAATTGAAACCTCTGCAATTGCAAGCGCGGTAAATACAATTGCAAATAACCAGAAAGTTATCTGCACCGCACTGGCTTCAATTTGAGAAACCGCTGCAACAGTAGGCAGATAGTCCTGAATTACCCACGGTTGACGACCCACTTCTGCTAAAACCCAGCCCGCCTGCTCGGCAATGTAAGGCAACGGTAATGTCCATACGGCCAACTTAAGAAATTTTCGTTTATTCTCAAGGTTATCTTTAAATGCCAAAATAAGCATGTAAACGAAGAAAATAATAAAATAGAAACCCAGAATCACCATTATATGAAAGCTATAAAATGTAAGCGGCACATTTGGCACTAAACTGTTTACGTCATTTAAAAACCCATAACCAAAATATTTGAAATAATTTGCCTGAAATTTAGGATCGTCAAATTGGGTGCGTAATACATCTGCCACAGCTAAATCTTTCTGTTCTTTGGCTTCTTTGTAGGCTTTCAATACATTTCTGGCAACTTTACCCCGATTTATTTTTTCCTGAGCAGATAGTAATCCTATTTTTTCATCTCCATTAATAAGGTTATTTATTCCCGGAACATACGCATTGAGGTCGAGATATGCCAGATACGAAAGTAAGTTTGGAATTTCCACTCTTATTTTGATATCAGGAAGGTAATTTCCTGAGGCTTTGGGTTGGTTTGAAATTACCCCAAACGCCAATAGTGATGCCCCGTGAGAGCCATCGTATAATCCTTCGAAAGCCGCAAATTTCATAGGTTGTTTCTGAGCCACAAAACGAGCAGAGCTGTCGCCAGTCGTTGCTGTAAACAAAGCTGATATCAAGCCAAAAACTGCTGCAACAATGATGCTCCGTTTGGCAAAAAGAATGTCTCGCTTTTTTAATAAAAACCATGCACTTATACCAACCACAAATATTGAAGCCATGGTGAAACCCGACGAAATAGTATGCAAAAATTTAAAAACTGCCATGGGTGAAAACAGCACATCCCAAAAATTAATCATTTCATTTCTTGCAGAATCGGGATTAAAATGCATGCCAACGGGATATTGCATCCAGGCATTTGCCACCAGAATCCATAAGGCCGACAGATTTGCCCCGATTGCTACAAGCCATGTGGATGTTAAGTGGAATTTAGGACTTACCTTGTTCCACCCAAAAAACATGACGGCTATAAAAGTAGATTCCAGAAAAAAAGCCATTATCCCCTCAATAGCCAATGGAGCGCCAAATATATCGCCCACAAACCACGAATAGTTGGACCAGTTTGTTCCGAATTCAAATTCAAGAATAATCCCTGTAGCCACACCAATGGCAAAATTGATCCCGAAAAGGGTCATCCAAAATTTGGTTATTCTTTTCCACTCCGGATTACCTGTTTTTACATAGAGTGTCTCCATGAATGCCACAATAAATGACAATCCCAGAGTTAGTGGCACAAATAGCCAGTGGTACATAGCTGTAAGGGCAAATTGTGCCCTGGACCAGTCCACCAATGAGAGATCTACATTATCGATCATGCGTTTAAATTTATCGGGTTAGTCTTTCAATTACGTAATTGGAACGTTCTTTATCCGTACCAAATTTATCTTTCAGAAAATCGTGAAAGAAAAAAAGTTTCAATATCACAAACATAACAAACAATTTTATCAGAATGATGACCCAAAGCTTTTTGCCTAAAGTCATGTTTCTGAACCCGTCATAGTATAGATGAAATATATTCTTCAGAAGGTTTTTCATTCTTTATCAAACTAAATCAATGGTTTAAATATACTCAAAACCCTAAAAAATTTGGATTGCGGCGTATGAAAGGTAATAATTTTTATTTGACCTGCCTGTAAACGGCTATTATAATTTATTCTGAAATTAGTCAAACTTACCTATATTACGGCTATTGAACCACTAAGAAATTAATGCCTGTTTATCCTTCTTTTATTCTTAGCATTTATTTTGACAAGTATTTTATTCTAAATCTTTCACTCATTTTTAAGAAATGGCTAAACAAACATCATCTTTTTTTGTTATAAGTTCAATCTGGACTATAACACAAAAAAATGATTTCACCGATATTATCGATTTAAAAACAAGAGGCAGAGTTAAATTAGCAGATTATTAAATATATAGTTTTCAGAAGAAATTTAAATTGAATTATAATTTTTTAATAAACAGTAGAAAAAATTAACTAGATAAACATAAATTACTAATTAAATCGTCAAAAGTTACTACTATGAAGTTTAGAGTTGCCTTTCTGTGTTTTTCATTACTATTATTTATAACCAACGTCGTTTATTCGGAAACTGATTCTTTATTAAAAGCATCATCAAAAAAAATTACCGAAAACTCGCCAAGCGATATCCGAACAGGAGAAAGGATTTTTCATGGTTTTGTTCCATCTGCCACAAAAACAATTAATTGCGCATCCTGCCATAATGTCGGCCGTATCGATACCTTGAATTGGAGTCCATCTGCGTTGGATTTGGCTTTGAAATATGCGAAAAAAGATCTGGCAACTTTTAAGTCGGCAATTATGCAACCAACAGGCAACTTAATGTCGCAAATCCACGAAAACCTGGAATTAAATGACGAACAAATCCGTCAAATTAAAAGTTATCTCACCGAATTGGCTAAAAAAGGAGAAGAGCCGGCCAAACCGCTTCTTACAAACCGTATTATTTTTATATTACTGATTTTGCTTTTTCTGCTGGCATTTATCGATTTTGCAATTACTCATAAGGTTAAGATAGCGGGAGTTCACTTAATTGTGCTATTGGTAACTGCTATTTTTATAACAAAGTACATAGTAACTTCGGCCATAGGCTTAGGCCGTTCACAAAATTATCAGCCTGATCAGCCAATAAAATTCTCGCATAAGGTGCATGCAGGGCAAAATCAAACCAGTTGTTTGTATTGCCATTTTAATGCTGAACAAAGCAAAGCTGCCGGAATTCCTCCCGCCAACGTGTGTGCAAATTGCCACGTAATTGTAAAAGATGGTAGCAGAAGTGGAAAGTTTGAGATTGCTAAAATTTATCAGGCTCTCGATAACAATAAACGAATCGAATGGATAAAAGTACATAATTTACCAGATCACGTGTATTTCAATCATGCTCAGCATGTAGTGACAGGTAAAATTGATTGCAAGCAATGCCATGGAGATGTTGCATCCATGGATCAAGTTGTGCAGGTAAAGGATTTATCGATGGGATGGTGCGTCAACTGCCATCGTGAGACAGGGGTTCAATTTGCCAATAAATTTTACGGAAAATACGAACAGCTTCATAAAGACTTAAATGATGGGAAGATAGATAAGGTTACTGTTGAGAAAATTGGTGGTACTGATTGTATGAAGTGTCACTATTAAAACTTGCTTTAAATGGAAAAATACTGGCGAAGTATTGATGAAATTGAAAATGGACCTGTTCAGGACAAAAAAAATCTTGAGGAAGAGTCCCATAATAATGAAGTGATTGGATTACTTGAAGGGATACCTTTTAAGACTTCGGCCTCACGCCGTGATTTTTTAAAAGTGATGAGTTATAGCGTTGCTTCAGCAGCCTTGTTATCAGCTTGCCAGAAGCCGATTCAACATGCTATTCCATTTCTCATTCAGCCGTCTGATATAGTGCCCGGGAAAGCATCACATTATGCATCCACGTTTATTGACGGAAACGAATTTTGTCCCATTGTGGTAAAAGTGCGAGACGGTCGTCCGATAAAACTGGAAGGCAATGAATTGTATAAATATACAAGGGGGGGCACTTCTGCGCGGGTACAGGCCTCCATTTTAAGCCTTTATGATAATGCACGCATTAAAAATCCTAAAGGGAAAAACAAAGCCATTCAATGGATAGACGCTGACAAAGAGATCGTAGCTGGTTTGGAAAAAATTAATCGTAACGGGCAGGATATAGTGCTTTTGACATCCACTATTTTTAGTCCGTCGACCTTAAAAACAATTGAAGATTTCAAATCACATTATCCACATACAAAAGTTGTTAATTATGATGTAGTATCTTATTCGGGTATGGCAGACGCTTATAAGGAAGCCACAGGCAAAACAGGTATCCCTTATCCTCTTTTTAACAAGGCTGATGTAATTGTAAATTTTGGCGCTGATTTTCTGGGTACGTGGTTGCTTCCAACTGAGTTTACACTTGCTTATGTTTCGAAAAGAAAGGTGGAGAAAGGGACTTACAAAATGAGCCGGCATATCCAGTTCGAATCTAATCTTTCTCTTACCGGCAGCAATGCTGATGAACGTATCCAAATAAAACCCTCTGAGGAACTGATTATTCTTGCCAACCTATATAATTTAATTGCTTCCAAACAAGGAGCGGAACTTTTAAGTGTTGCTCCCATAACCGGGGATTTTAAATTAGAAAAAATTTCAAATGAACTTTTGGGGAACAGAGGGAAATCGCTTGTGCTTTCCGGTTCCAACGATATTTCTATCCAAAAGATAATTATTGCCATCAACGGACTACTCAATAATTATGGTCATACTTTCGATTTAGAAAAACCCATTTTGATCAAGCAAGGTTCGGACAAGGAGATGTTCGAATTGGTTGACAACATGAATACCGGAAAAGTTGGTGCAATTTTCTTTAATAATGCTAATCCTTGCCACGATTATTATGCCTCTGGTGAATTTATAAAAGCCCTTGAGAAAGTTGATTTGAAGATTTCCTTCTCCGGTTTCCCGGATGAAACAATGCCCTATTGTGATTTTGTTTGTCCTGATCATCATTTCCTCGAATCATGGAACGATTTTGAGCCCAGAACCGGAATTTACAGTATATCTCAGCCATGCATCCATCATCTTTTCGACACTCGCCCAATGCAGGAAAGTCTATTGACATGGGCAGATAAACCCGTAAAATGGGATGAATATATGAAGAGTCATTGGGAAAAAGTGATCTATTCAAAACAAAACGGAAAAAGTGATTTTGAATCATTCTGGATAGAAACTTTACAAAATGGCACTTTGGAAACTACCGAATCGGAAAAATTAACGATATCTAAAGTTTCAGATATTAAGGAAATTAAAATTGATAACTCTAAATCTATTGAATTACAGCTTGTTGTACCTATCGCAATTGCTTCCGGTTTTCATTCCAATAACCCATGGTTACAGGAACTACCCGATCCTATTTCGAGAGTAACCTGGGATAACTATGCATCAGTTTCGCCAAAATTCGCCACTGAAAAGAATTTAAAAACAGGCGACGTCATCATGGTAGATAATAAAATTGAAATACCCGTGTTAGTGCAGCCTGGTCAGACTTATGGCGTAATTTCTGTAGCGCTTAACTATGGCCGGATTAAAGTTGGCAAGGTTGCGGAAGATGTGGGAGTAAACATGTACCCATTTGTAAACAAGCAAAACAACAATTTACAATATTTCCAAGCTGATATTAGCATCCATAAAACGGGAAAAACAGTAACACTTGCCCAGACACAAACCCATCATACCATGGAAGGAAGGGAAATTGTAAGGGAAACTACGCTTACCAAATATGCAGATAAACCCACCTCTGGCAATGAGGCTCATGAGGAATTTGAAAAAACTCACCAGACACTTTACCCTGAGCGTAAATACGATAGTTTTCATTGGGGGCTGGGTATAGATTTAAACGCGTGTATCGGATGCGGAGCTTGTACCATAGCTTGTCAGGTCGAAAACAATGTGGCAGTTGTTGGTAAGGAACAAGTTACAAAACGACGTATCATGCATTGGATCAGAGTAGACAGGTATTATACAGGTCCTCCTGAAAAGCCATCGGTATTATTTCAACCTGTAATGTGTCAGCATTGCGACAATGCCCCTTGTGAGAATGTTTGTCCCGTAGCGGCTACAACCCACAGTAACGAAGGTCTTAACCAAATGACATATAACCGGTGTTTGGGTACGCGATATTGCATCAACAACTGTCCCTATAAAGTACGTCGTTTCAACTGGCTCAAATTTGCAGATAATCCAAAGTTTGATTTTAACCAGAATTCACAATTGGGAAAGATGGTTTTAAATCCCGATGTGGTGGTTCGAGAAAGAGGTGTAGTAGAAAAATGTACTTTTTGTGTTCAACGTATTCAGGATAAAAAATTAACAGCAAAACTTGAGAACAGGACTCTTAAAGATGGAGAGGTTCAACCGGCATGTGTTCAATCCTGTCCGGCAGAGGCTATGACTTTTGGCGACCTGAATGATCAGCATAGCAATATTTTTAAAGTGTATGCTAATGAACGAAATTATCATTTGCTTGAGGAACTTCATACATTGCCTAAAGTAGGGTATTTAACAAAGGTGAGAAATACTTAGATAAATAGAAATAAATAGAAATATTTTGAAGTAAATTGAAATAAATAGAAGTAAATTGAAATAAATAGAAATAAATAGAAGTAAATTGAAATAAATAGAAGTAAATAGAAGTAAATAGAAATAAATAGAAATAAATAGAAGTAAATAGAAGTAAATAGAAATAAATAGAAATAAATAGAAGTAAATAGAAGTAAATAGAAGTAAATAGAAATAAATAGAAGTAAATAGAAATAAATAGAAATAAATAGAAGTAAATAGAAATAAAATGAAATAAAATGAAGTAAATAGAAATAAAATAGAAATATTGTATTTTATTTTTTAAATTACGTTTTTAGAACGATTTAAGTATATGTACATCACAAAAGTAAGAGGTGAATTAATAAACGGCAATAAAACTCTTGGAGATATTACCAGTGATATATTGCGCCCTATTGAATCGGATGCACCAATATGGTGGTATGTCGCCATGGCACTAAGTTCACTTGCCGTTATATGGGGCGTATATTCAATGTATGTAACTGTTGCATTTGGTATTGGAATGTGGAATCTTAACAACAGTGTAGGTTGGGGATGGGATATTATCAACTTCGTATGGTGGATAGGTATTGGACATGCCGGCACTGCCTTTTCGATATTTTTATTGATACTCCGCCAAAAATGGCGTACCTCTATCAATCGCGCTGCTGAAGCAATGACAGTATTTGCAGTTATTTGTGCCGGTTTATTCCCTGCCTTGCACATGGGTCGTGTATGGGATGCATTTTACATTTTCCCGTATCCAAATACACGCGGACCACTTTGGGTAAATTTCAACTCTCCGCTTTTTTGGGACTTTACAGCTATTTCAGCCTATCTTACAATTTCAGCCTCATTTTGGTATCTTGGTATGCTCCCCGACTTTGGCACCATCAGAGACCGGACAAAATCGAAAACCAGAAAGGCGATTTATGGATTTTTTGCAATGGGTTGGACGGGTTCATCGCGCAATTGGCAGCGTTACGAAGCTTTAGCATTTATTTTGGGAGGAATGGCTGCGGTTCTTGTAGTTTCGGTGCATTCCATAGTTTCAACTGATTTTGCTTCTTCTGTTGAACCAGGATGGCATACTACCATTTTCCCTCCGTATTTTGTGGTTGGTGCCATATTCTCAGGCTTTGCAATGGTTATGACATTGATGATCATTATTCGTAAAGCTTACAAGCTTCAGGATTATATTACTGATTCTCACTTGAATGCCACCGCCAAAATTCTCACATTTGTAAGTCTGATCATGGGAACAGCCTATGTAACAGAAATATTTATAGCTTGGTATTCAGGCAATAAGTACGAAATATTTACTTTCTTTCATAACCGGATTACGGGAGATTACGCCCCGCAATTTTGGGCAATGTTCATTTGCAATGCTATCATTCCTCAACTTTTTTGGTTTAAAAAAGTACGAAAAAGCCTGGCCATGCTTTTCATTATTTCCATTATCATCAATATAGGGATGTGGTTTGAACGTTACAACATTATTGTAACCAGTTTGGCCAAGGACTATTTACCATCGAGCTGGGCAACTTATAGTCCTTCAATTGTTGAAGTTGGAGTGTTTGTGGGAACGATTGGAATATTTTCAACAGGTGTATTGCTTTTCTTCAGGTATATCCCAATGTTGGCAATTAGTGAACTGAAAACGGTTTTGCATGCCGGGGAAGATAATGAACGCGTAGAAACTCATACTAAATAATATCCATGAAAATGGCCAGATATATCGGAGTTTTTGACAACGAAGCATTGTTCGACAAGGCTGTTAAGAAATTAACGGATTCAAAAATTGAAATAGACGAAATATATGCGCCAGTGCCTGTTCATCATGCAGTTAAGGCGGTTGCAGGAACTTCCAAACTACCCATTATTGCCTATTTTTTGGGGCTTGGGGCTATCGCATCGATTCTGTCTTTTTTATATTATGCTGCTGTAATAAGCTGGCCACTTAATATTGGTGGTAAACCATCCAATTCGTTTCCTTCGTTTATTATTGTTACACTCGTACTTACTATATTAACTGTTACACTTTTAAGTCTTTTCGCTTTTTCGGTAAGCGCCAGGTTGTACCCTGGTAAAAAAGCCATTGTAATTGATGAAAGAGCTATGGACGATAAGTTCATTATTGTTTTAACCGCAGATAAAGTGCCTGATGCCGAAAATATATTAAAACAAACCGGAGCAAATGAAGTTATTAATGAAATATAGACTTTTTAACCGTAAAGTTCACCAGTGGTTCACTCGGTTCTTTTGCCTGATCGCAATTGGTTGTCTTGCATTACAATCGTGCGACAGGGATAAGAACAATCCGGGAAGTGATTATTTCCCGGATATGGCATATTCCAAGGCTTATGAGACTTATGCACCAAATCCGAATTTCCCGGATGGGAAAACTTTGCAAGCTCCGGTTGAAGGTACTATTTCGAGGGAGGCAGAACACTATCCTTATAAAAAGATTGATTCTGACATACCCAAAGCAGCCAAAATGAAAAACCCGTTATTGCCGGATACTGAAAATATTGCACGTGGAAAAATAGTATATCAGAATATTTGTCTTCAGTGTCACGGAAAAAATGGCGATGGAAAAGGCCATTTATATGTTTCCGGAAAATATCCTTATCCGCCGGCTAACCTTGTGAGTCAAAAGATTATAAATAGAACCGATGGTGAAATGTTTCATACAATTACTGTAGGATATGGCATTATGGCGCCTCATGGTATTATTGTAAGACCCGATGACAGATGGAAAA
>JANXXY010000185.1 GCA_025350365.1 Bacteroidales bacterium
CCAATATTTGAATATGCTCCCCGTAAAATAAAACTTGCCATAACCGGCCAGGGAAATGCTTCAAAAGAACAGGTCGCCTTTATCCTACAGCGATTGCTGGCTCTTAAGGAAATTCCCGAAAACCTCGATGCAACCGATGGATTGGCTGCAGCAATGTGCCATTTTTATCAAAATAGGGCGATTAACGGGGTAAAATCGGTTAAAGGCTGGAAGGATTTTATAAGTAAAAATCCCGAAAAACTAAAGTAGTTTTCAAACTGTTATGTAAATTTATTTAAATGAGATGTCTTAAACTGTTTGAAACGCTTCCTTTATTTTTGCAGTAATTTCATTAAATTCTTCAGCGCTAAGTTTTAATTTGGGCTTTGAGAAGTCTATGTCATTTGCTCCATTGATGGGAACAAGATGAATGTGCGCATGTGGAACTTCGAGACCTAATACAGCGATGCCAATGCGTTTACAGGGTGTAACTTTTTCGATGGCATGAGCCACTTTTTTGGCAAAAATCATTATTCCGCCAAGCAAAATATCATCAATATCAAATATGTAATCGACTTCTTTTTTAGGGATTACCAAGGTGTGACCTTTTGCTAAGGGATTTATATCAAGAAATGCATAGTAATTATTGTCCTCGGCAATTTTATATGAAGGAATTTCACCGTTGACAATCTTTGAAAAAATAGAGGCCATAGTGCAGTTATCTTGATATATCCATAATTTCAAAAGACATTTTTCCCGAAGGAACATTGATTTCAACCACGTCGCCAAGTTTTTTACCAATCAAGCCTCTGGCAATGGGTGTACTAACAGAAAGCTTGCCTTCTTTTAGATTAGCTTCCTGCTCGGCAACTAGAATATATTCCAAAATGGAATTGTTTTTTAAATTTTTGATCTTCACTCTGTTCAATATCTGAACTTTCGAAGTGTCAATCCTGGATTCATCAATTACTCTTGAATTAGCAACAACATTTTCTAATTTGGCTATACGGGCTTCGAGCATACCTTGGGCTTCTTTAGCCGCATCATATTCCGCATTTTCTGACAAATCTCCCTTATCTCGCGCTTCAGCTATCTGACGAGACATGCTTGGACGCTCTACAGATGTTAGATGTTCCAATTCGTTTTTTAATTTATGCAATCCTTCTTCAGTTAGATAGGAAATAGCCATGATTTTATTCCTCCATGATTTTAACTAATATAAAACAAAAAAGAATCCCGATTGCCCGAAACCCTTTTCCGATGCAAAAGTAACGTTTTTAATAAAACAATATGTTATATATGCTATATTATTATATAACTATATCTGTTTTAATTAAATATGTTAAATGATTTGCTCCCGGTTTTTTCTCTAATTTACGAAAGGTTTTTTAAAAAGAAAAGTTAAAAGTATTTTCTATTTATAATTTCAGAATAAATAATAGCCTTTCTGATTTCATTTTCATCCAAATCAATTATTCCTTTTAAATAGCCTCCGTCTTGTTGATTACTGACTGAAATAACAGATAAATTCTCAAAAGGTTTTAAAGAACCATTCTGAAAATTTGAATAAATAGGACTCATTTCAAATTGGAGTGTTTTAACTGGTTCTTTTTCAGTAGTCAATAATTCTCTTTGGGGATATGTTTTTTCAATTTCTGGTTCCTCCCCAATTATTTTCCCAAAAACATTTTCAAGCTCTCGTTGCCATGGCGCCTGAGGGGTTGGACTATCCTCAACAGGTCGCGGAGCTGTTTGATTTTTATTCTTATTTTTTCTAATAGCGCTAACAATCAGTAAAACTACACTGATAATAATATAAACGAGGTTACTTGATTCAGCTTTCATCATTATTTAATGTCTACGTCTAAATATTCGTTTAAAAAATGGTTCGTGATACCGGTCGTTATTTTGATCGGCTTGTTTTCGCGTTTGCTTCATCCTTTTTTTTGTTTCAGCTGTTTGCATGTCCATTCTATGCGCAACATCTTTTTTCTTGGCTTTTTCGTATGCTGCCTTTTGATTATCTTTTTGATTATCTGCTTTCTTTTGGGCTTTTTCAGCCTTTCTGGATTGTGTGTAAGCTTCCTGTGAAAACGAAACACCAATTAAAATCAGCAACAGAACAATTATCTTACGAAGCAATTGCATACCTTTGATCCCGAAAATTATACTGTATGAAATTCAACAAATCAAAGGTAAAGAAAATTTTTGTATTTATTCTTTTGATATTTTCTATAAGTACCTGCAAAAATGAAGTTATTGATATAATGCCTAATGTTCATTTTACGGCGTATGTAAGTTCGGGAGAATTAGCAAACTTAGGTGTAACATCTGCGATACTGAAAGATGGCGGATATGGGGGTCTAATTATTTATCGAAAAAATAATGAGGAATATCTTGCTTTCGAAAGATTATGCACCTATTATCCCAATGATACAGCAATAGTTGTTTTGGATAAAGATCAGCAGACGGCTACTTGTCCAAAATGCAAATCAACGTTTTTGTTATCTGCTGATGGCTATAAAAACAATAATGGACCTGCTAAACTTCCTCTAAAGCAATATTCATGTATTCCTTCCCCAAATCGATTGACTATTGTAAATTAAAAAGGCCACCGAAAACCAGTGGCCTTTTTAATTATATAGGTTATTAATACCTGTAATGTTCCGGTTTGTATGGACCATCAGGTGATACACCAAGGTATTCGGACTGTTCTTTTGAAAGCGTAGTAAGCTTAACGCCTAATTGATCCAAATGCAGCCGGGCTACTTCTTCATCCAATTTCTTGGAGAGTCGGTATACGTCAACTTTATACTCATTCTTCCATAAATCTAACTGAGCAAGCGTTTGGTTGGTGAATGAATTACTCATTACAAACGATGGATGGCCGGTGGCACAACCCAGGTTTACCAACCTGCCTTCGGCAAGAAGAAACAGTGCATTACCGGTGGGGAATACATACTTATCTACCTGCGGTTTAATGTTTACATGCTTAATTCCAGGGAAATTAACCAGTTTATCAACCTGAATTTCATTATCAAAATGGCCGATATTACAAACAATGGCTTGATCCTTCATCTTTTTCAGATGATCAATCGTTATCACATCCTTGTTACCGGTGGTAGTTACATAAATATTGCCTTCTTTTATAGCATCTTCCATGGTTGTTACTTCAAAGCCTTCCATAGCTGCCTGCAATGCGCAAATCGGATCTATCTCAGTTACTAAAACCCGTGCGCCATATGATTTCATTGACCTGGCACAACCTTTTCCGACATCGCCATAACCAAGCACAACAACAACTTTTCCGGCAATCATCACATCGGTGGCACGTTTAATACCATCGGCAAGCGATTCCTGGCAACCGTATAGATTGTCGAATTTCGACTTGGTAACAGAATCATTAACATTGATGGCAGGAAAAAGCAATTCTCCTTTTTCTTTCATCTGGTATAAACGATGCACTCCTGTGGTGGTTTCTTCTGATACTCCTTTCATTTCTTTTGCAAAACGATGCCATTTTCCAGAGTCTTCGGCTAAAATCTTTTTTAAAAGATTGAGGATGACACCTTCTTCTTTATTTTCGGGTTTTTTATTGAGAATAGATGGGTCGTTTTCAGCTTTATATCCTAAGTGTATTAATAAAGTGGCATCACCACCATCATCCACAATGAGATTAGGCCCTTTTCCACCAGGGAAATTCAACGCTTGTTCTGTACACCACCAGTATTCTTCGAGGGATTCACCTTTCCAGGCAAAAACAGGTATGCCTGACTTTGCAATAGCAGCTGCTGCGTGATCCTGTGTTGAGAATATATTACAACTCACCCATCTTACGTCTGCTCCAAGTTCCTTTAGTGTTTCAATTAATACCGCAGTTTGAATGGTCATGTGCAGAGAGCCCATGATCCTTGATCCCTTAAGCGGTTTTTGAGCAGCATAACGTGCCCGGATAGCCATCAAACCCGGCATTTCCCTTTCAGCAATTTCTATCTCTTTACGTCCAAAATCGGCCAGACTGATGTCGGCAACCTTGTACGGCAAACTTTCTAAAAGAACTTCTGTTTTCATCTTAATTAATTAATCGTTTATAATGGATTGCAAAATTATAATATTAGTTACTTTACTCCTAATATTTTAGTTACTTCTTCTCTATCGTTGCCGAGTTGCTTTGTTAATTGATCTAATCCTGAGAATTTAACCTCGTCGCGTATTCGACTTTGAAAAAAAAGTGTGATTTCTTTACCATAAATGTCTCCCTGAAATCCAATGATATGAGCTTCGATTGACAAATGAGGAGTTGTCTCGTTTAGTGTTGGCCGAAAACCAATGTTAAGCATTGCGGGATAAAGCGTATGTTCGATTTTTACCCAAATAGCATAGACTCCGGGTTTTGGAATGATTTTGAAGTTGTGCGAAACTTTGATATTTGCTGTTGGATACCCGATGGTTCGACCAATTTTATTTCCAACAATAACATTGCCTGATAATTGATACTGATACCCAAGGTACTTGTTAGCTGTTTCAATATCTCCGTCCTGCAAAGCTTTTCTAATAAGAGTGGAGCTGATATTGACGTTATTTATTGATATTGGAGTAAGCAGTTTGGCTGTGAATTTGTAAGTAGTGGCATATTGTAATATTTGATCGAAATCTCCAAGCCGGTCATGACCAAAATGATGGTTATATCCTATAATTAAATTACTTACATGTAATTTAG
Source organism: Bacteroidales bacterium (assembly GCA_025350365.1). GTDB lineage: Bacteria > Bacteroidota > Bacteroidia > Bacteroidales > JAAUTT01 > JAAUTT01. Next base: position 4,700 of record JANXXY010000185.1, read on the forward strand.
CAACAAGTATGTCCGAAATATACTCTTTGGAAGATAATTTTGAAAACTCAGGTGTAAATGGAATCAAAACAACATGCCCTATTCCATTTTTTTCGAGCAGCTCTAATTTTTCTTCAATGGAATTGATAAGTTTGAGAGAATCATCTTTTTTTAAGACTTCTCTCGGATGGGGCCAAAATGTAACAACTACTGATTCTCCCTTAACCGATGATGCTACATCAATTACTCGCTTAAGAATTTCCTGATGGCCAAGATGCACGCCATCAAAAACACCCGATGTAATTACCGGCCTTTGTACTTTAAAACTATTATAATTATCGTGAATTTTCAATGTTGATAAAATTCAGGGTTTGGAAATAGAAACACCAAAAGGGAAATAAAAAGTTAGTGGTAATTTGAATGGATATTATTCGCTGGAGATAAACTCATCGAGTCGGCCAATACTGGGTTCACTTTCGATGAAATTAAAAGGAGATTTAATAAAGGACTTCAAATGAATGCCAAGATCAAGCATGTCATCGTCGCCTTCTTCATAATACCAATTGATAGACATGTCATGCCCTTTATCATAAATATCGTCAAGTGCTTTTAAAATATCAAAAACGCATTTTGATGAAGATGTATCAAGATAATCGAAATTGAAATTAACAATTGTTTTAAAATCATTTTCAGGACGATAACCCTTTATCCAATCGATAATCGGTTTGAATATTTTTTTTGAATCCTCAGGAATAGACCTTCCGCTAAATTGGAATAGACCATTATCAAGGCTTACATATGGAGATTTCGATGTTTTATTAATCAGCAGTTTTTCCATTATTTTTAATTCCTGAACGAACGATTAAAAATCAATTTATAAATCAAAAATACCAAAAAACTATTAAAATTAATAGATTTAACATGCATTATAAATCACCATTAGCTATTAATTTATTTAGTTATTTTGTTTGGCAATACACAAATGTATTAATTTACTTTTAATTATAAACTAAAATGAAGCAAGTTAAATACAAACTGCGTATTAACTTGCTTCATTTAAAAATGGATTAATTTATAACTTATTTAATTTCAGCATAATTAGAGTAAACTCTTTGAATTCCTTCGTTAAGTTTTACAGAATAAGTCCAACCGAGTTTTTGCAATTTAGTTACATCCAGAAGTTTTTGAGGCGTTCCATCGGGTTTGGTAGAATCCCATATAAGGTTGCCCTGAAATCCAACAGTTTTCTTTACAATTTCAGCTAATTCGAGAATAGTTAAATCGGTACCAGACCCAATATTGATGTGTGTATTCCTGATTTCTCCATTTTGAGTTTCTGACAGTTTTACAAGATCAGTGAAATCAATTTTCTGCATTATAAAAACACATGCAGATGCCAGATCATCTGAATATAGGAATTCCCGTTTTGGTTGACCTGTTCCCCAAAGAGTTACATTTGTGCCTGTTGAAGTTTTGCTTATTCCGTATTTTTCCAGTTTTTCGAGAATTGATTTTTCATCTGCGTCTCCATTAATACCTTCCACAGGTTTTTTTGAAAAATCTTTTCTGATGCTATTCCAATCTCCATTATGTAATGCTTTTCCTAAATGCATTTTACGAATTAAGGCCGGCAAAACATGCGATTTCTCAAGGTCAAAATTATCGTTTGGACCATAAAGGTTAGTGGGCATTACAGAAATGAAGTTTGTTCCGTATTGCAGGTTGTAACTCTCCGACATCTTTATGCCGGCAATTTTTGCAATGGCATAAGGTTCATTTGTATATTCGAGTGGGGAGGTCAGCAAATGTTCCTCTTTTAATGGCTGAGGTGCGTTTTTGGGATAGATGCATGAACTTCCAAGAAACAGCAATTTTTTAACTCCATTAACATATGAGTTATGAATAATGTTGTTTTGAATTTGGATGTTATCGAAGATGAATTCTGCTCTGTATGTGTTGTTTGCAACTATGCCTCCCACTTTGGCTGCTGCAAGAAATACATATTCGGGTTTTTCGTTCTTGAAAAAATCGGCAGTAGCCTGTTGATTAGCTAAATCCAATTCAGCAATTGTGCGGAATATGAAGTTGTGGAAACCTTCATCCTTTAATTTTCTAACAATTGCACTGCCTACTAAACCTGTATGACCAGCTACATATATTTTTGCGTCTTTATGCATAGAAAAGTAATAATGTTATTATTCAAAATAATTTAGTGTTTTATAACCGCCTTCACGCAGGTAACGCTCTTTCTTCATTAGTTTAAGATCACTGGTAACCATATCTTTTATTAATGCAGGGAGGTCATATTTGGGTGTCCAGTTGAGTTTTTTATTTGCTTTAGAAGGGTCTCCAATAAGCAATTCCACTTCAGTAGGCCGATAATAGCGTTTGTCAACCCCAATGACGTTTTTGCCGATTTCCAGTTGGTATTCAGGATTATTACATTTTGATATGTAGCCTTTTTCATCCTCGTTGGTACCTTTAAATTCAATTTCTATACCCACTTCGGCGAAGGCCATCCGTATAAAATCTCGAATTTCAGTTGTAATACCAGTTGCGATTACATAATCTTCAGGTTCAGGTTGTTGTAAAATGAGGTACATGGCTTCTACGTAATCTTTGGCATGGCCCCAGTCTCGTTTCGAAGACAGGTTACCGAGATATATTCTGTCCTGCATCGCAAGAGCAATGCGAGCAACAGCCCTGGTAATTTTACGGGTAACAAAAGTCTCTCCACGGATAGGCGATTCGTGGTTGAACAAAATGCCATTGCAAGCAAACATTTTATATGCTTCCCTATAATTGACTGTGATCCAATAGGCATATAATTTTGCACATGCATATGGGCTTCTGGGATAGAAAGGAGTTTTTTCGCTTTGCGGAATTTCCTGTACCATACCATATAATTCGCTGGTTGATGCCTGGTAAACACGTGTTTTCTTAATTAATCCCAAAAGACGAACAGCTTCTAGGATTCGTAGGGTGCCAATTCCATCGGCATTTGCAGTATATTCAGGCGTTTCAAAACTTACACCTACATGGCTCATTGCAGCTAAATTGTATATTTCGTCAGGTTGAGTTTCCTGAATAATGCGAATCAGGTTTGTTGAATCGGTAAGATCGCCATAATGAAGAATAAAGTTTTTATTTTCTTCATGTGGATCCTGATAAAGATGGTCTATCCTATCGGTGTTAAAAAGTGAACTTCTTCGTTTTAATCCGTGAACAACATAATCTTTTCGAAGAAGAAACTCAGCCAGATAAGCTCCATCTTGT
>JANXXY010000189.1 GCA_025350365.1 Bacteroidales bacterium
GCAATATTTAACGAATAAAGTTTTTGTAATCCGGGCTTAATATTACGGTTCGCTGCACCTTCTATCTCTTTTATGCAAAAATGGCTACAAATATTAAGGTGCGCTGCACCCGGTTACTAACCAATAATTTAAAAAAAATTGTAGCCTTGCGCTACTTTATGAGTTATGAATTATGAATGATGAATTATGAATTATACGTCAAGTTCGTTTAGCTAAGCTCAAGTTCGGCGAAGGCTGTGCCTTCGCCGTTTATATGTTCACAGGCTAAGCCTTATTTCATTTCATTCCTTTCACATAGTGCCAAATCAGTTTAAAAAGATTTTCATAAACTGTAAAAGGAAGATTTTCAAACGTATCTGACGGAACATGATACCCCAATTTTTTATCGCCTGTGTTGATGAATAAAGCTTTCACTTTTTTCTCATGAAACGAATAATGATCGCTTCCACGAGATATACCTTTCGATTTCAGGTCAATTCCAAGATGGTCAGCTTTGTTAATTGAATCGAGCCTGGCAAACTCCTGTGGATAGGTACTTCCATTAAATACCGTGACTCCTTCGGATCCGGCAGCCATCATATCGAGGTTCAACACAATCTTGATTTTTGCAAGTGGGAAAAGCGGATTTTCAACATAATAATGTGAACCAAGCAATCCGGCCTCTTCGCCACTAAACAGCATAAATGCAAACGAATATTTAGGTTTGGAATTTTCACCGGTAAACTGTCGAACAAAATCGAGAACCATGGCCGTACCACTAGCATTATCACTGGCACCGGGATAATATGTTTTAGTTCCCATGTGGCCCAAATGATCATAATGAGCCGTAAAAACCACAAACGTGTCAACCTCTCCGGGGATGAACCCGATAACATTATTGGCATGATGATCGACCAGTTTGCTTTTTACATGCAAGGTAATGCTTGAACACTTGGCTGGAAGACTGGTGCGTTTTACAACTAGCGAACCAAAATCCTGCTGAAACAAACTTACAGAAAATGTAAGGCTGATGTTAACCACAAGCATCACACCTACAGCCTTCTCCATATTTTGCAGAAACAAATCTCTGATATTTTTCCGGTATTCGCCTCTCCCCCAACCTAACGTATCGAGAATTATAAATTTATCTTTAAAACTTCGCCGCAAAAGACTTTGAGCCGTAAAGGTGGGCGTAAACAAGTTACTATCAATCTTTACAATTTCAAACGTTCCATGGCAATTACCGGAAGCGGGATTTACAATAAAATCAAACCCGGGCACAAGTTTTTTCCCGTCAATACTCACATCCATATTGTCTGGAAATGTATTTACCTTGAAATTGTAGGACTGCAAATAATCGGCGTTAAACCTGGATAACTGAAACTTTTTAAATTCATTAGCTAAATAATTGGCTGCTATATGATCGCCGTTCTTAATGTATCCCCTTCCTTGAAATTGGGGGGAAGTAAGCGTTTTAACCTGTTTTTTTACAAAATCTATATCTTGCGAAAAAGAATAAATTGAAATAGTAAGTCCCAAACCAATAAGATAAGCAATCCGTTTATTCATTAGGCAGATAACGACGGTGAATAAGGTCGAGAAGTTTTTGTACCATCGATTCGTTGTAATCCCAGTGGAATTGGGTATCGAGGTATCTGACGGCTTCGTTAAAATCACCTGAAGAATTGAGTATTTCGATTGTCTTTTGATATAAAACTGCATCATTGTTGAAAAGTTCCTTAATAAATAAAAAACGGTCGTTCAGGCTAATAGCCGAAAATATATCTTTTAGTGGAGTATGTTGATATTTTTTAGAAAGATTGTGAGTGTTTTGGTATTGCGAAAGCGTCTCGTGGAGAAAATTTTTGGTGCCGAATTTCTCAGCCAATATTTCAGTTTTGGGTTTTATTTCCGGTCTTTTAATCGGTTTAGGGGATTCCTCCGGTTTAACAATTTCCGTAGGTTGAGGAACCGAAACAAAAACCTCGGGCTTTTCGGCTTCCACATCAGGGATGAGTTCTATTATTTCATCGGATGGTATGATCACTTTTTCTGTTTTTTCAATCAAATGATCAGCCATTTGCTTTGGAACAGGACTTACAACATCTTTAAACTCATGTGTTTTTTCACTGTATTCAATAGTTTCGGGCTGAATAAACTGTATAAATTCGTACATCGTACGCATCTTTGCCAGAATGATATCCCGTTCAATATCAGACAATTTTCCAGTCTCCCGGATAGTGACTAAAATGCGTTCAACACGCTTTAATTCATTTAGAATTTTATCGATAGTTTCGTTTGTCATGCCAATAATTTATGTAATTCGATACCTTTGTAAATTTAATGCAAATTGTATTTAATAAGTTAAATAATCTAAACTTTTCATGCCCCAGTATTTGCTAACAAAAATTGCTTCCATAGTAAATGGGCAAATAATTGGTAATAAAACCAATATATTAAGACATTTATTAATTGATAGTCGTGGAGCGGCCTATCCTACGGACTCTTTATTTTTTGCGCTAAAGGGTACGCGGCACGATGGCCACAATTTTATCAACGATTTGTATGGTTTAGGTATTCGAAGCTTTGTGGTGGAATCGCTTCCCAAACCAATGGCTAATTTTACTGATGCCGGATTTATTGTTGTTCCAAATACACTTGAGGCCTTGCAGTTACTGGCTGCCTACCATCGAAAACAATTTCTAAATACGGTAGTTGCTATAACAGGGAGTAACGGAAAAACAATTCTAAAAGAATGGATCTACCAAGCCATTCATGCAGATAAGCACGTGGTTAGAAGCCCAAAAAGCTTTAATTCACAGGTAGGTGTGCCTCTTTCGCTATGGCAACTTGAGCCCCAGCATGATATAGCAGTGATTGAAGCCGGAATTTCTATGCCTGATGAAATGGAAAAACTTGAGCTGATGATTCGTCCCGATATCGGAATCTTCACCAATATTGGCGAACCTCATCAGGAAAACTTTACCGACTACCACCAGAAATGTGCTGAAAAACTGAAGCTATTTGTAAATTGTAAGAAGCTAATTTATTGCAGTGATTATGCTGTTATTTCAGAGCTTTTGGATAAACCCGGGTTTGAAAAGATCCAGAAATTTACATGGTCGAGACATTTGGGAGCAAATCTGCAAATTACCAACATCAAAAAAAACGAATCAAAAACTATTATTTCAGCCTTATATCTGGAAAAACCATTCACTTTTGAAATTCCTTTTATTGACGACGCTTCGCTCGAAAATGCTATTCACCTTGTATCTTTTTTATTGGTTCTGAATTACGAAATTCCATTAATTAAAAGTCGGTTAAAGGTTCTGGTTCCGGTGGCAATGCGTCTCGAACTGAAACAAGGAGTAAACAGTTGCACTATAATTAACGATACCTATAACTCAGACATTGGGTCGTTAGCGATTGCACTCGATTTGCTTAACCAACAACATCAGAATTCCGGAAAGACTGTAATTTTATCTGATATTCTCCAAAGTGGCAGAAGCAAAGAATTACTTTATTCCGAAGTTAGCAAATTACTGAAACAGAAAAATATCACACGATTTATCGGAATTGGTACCGATATATTAGCAGAAAAAGCTCAATTTGTTGGAAAAACATCATTTTATTCATCCACAAGTGATTTTCTGTCATATTTCAGAAAAGGGGATTTTGTAAATGAAACAATTCTTCTGAAAGGGTCGCGCTCCTTTGAGTTCGAGCGTATTTTAAAAACTTTGGAAGAAAAAGTTCATGAAACGGTTTTGGAGATCAACTTAAACGCTATGGTGCATAACCTTAACTATTTTCGTTCGAAATTAAATACCGGAACCAAGGTAGTTGCGATGGTAAAAGCTTTTTCGTATGGGAGCGGAAGCTTTGAAATTGCTAATTTACTACAATTTCAACGAATTGATTATCTAGCCGTTGCTTTTGCCGATGAAGGCGTTACACTTCGCGAAGCCGGTATCACTGTGCCTATTATGGTAATGAATCCCGAAAAAAGCAGCTTCGATCAGATTATTAAATACCATATGGAGCCTGAAATATACAACTTTAATGTTCTCAGGCAATTTACCGAAACAGTGGTTAGTTTTGGGGAAATAAACTATCCTGTTCATTTGAAACTCGACACGGGCATGCATCGGTTAGGGTTTATTGAAAATGAAATCGATCAAGTGATCACCGTTCTTCAAAATCAGGAAAACCTCCATATCAAATCTATATTCTCACACCTTGCCGGAAGCGATGAAAGTCAGTTTGATGAATTTACGCGTAAACAAATTTTGACGTTTGAACAAATGAGCCATCGTATTATGAAGGCATTCTCCTACCCGATGATGCGTCATATCTTAAACTCTGCCGGAATCGAGCGGTTTCCGGAAGCTCAATTTGATATGGTTCGCCTTGGAATAGGATTGTATGGAATAAGTGCAATCGATCAAACCAATGTTCGTCAGGTAAGTACATTGAAAACTGTTATATTACAAATAAAACAAATTGAGATTAATGAAACTGTTGGTTATAGCCGACGGTTCAAAGCGTCCAAACAAACTACCATCGGAATCATCCCCATTGGTTATGCTGATGGTTTACACCGAATTCTCGGAAATGGAGTTGGAAAATTATTGGTGCATGGAAGGTTGGTACCAATTCTGGGCAACATTTGTATGGATATGTGCATGATTGATCTGACAGGAATTGATGCCAACGAGGGCGATGAAGTTATCGTTTTTGGAGATGCTAATCCGATTACCGAATTGGCTCGTCAAATGAACTCAATACCTTACGAGGTTCTTACAAGTATTTCACGCAGAGTAAAAAGGGTTTATTTTCAGGAGTAATAAGACTTAGTTTGCAATAAATTCAGACCGGAACGGTTCGGGGAAATTATATTAATCTCGCCGGGCTAAATTCCGGTCTCTGAATGCAGTAACCATATACCGCTTTTGCATCTCTTGTATTACTTGATTTATAGTTCCCTTGCAAGAAGAATCCCCGTTTGGAAGAGTATAGGGTAAAAAAGATTAGGAATGAAGCTTTCGAATTAGTCGATGCATAAAATAGGTGAAGTTGTATTAATTTGGTCGGGATAAATTGATTACATCTTGAATTTAAAATTACCATGAATCGACTAAGGATTGTTTTTTATTCTATCTTATTAATTTTATGTGTAAGTTATAGACATACAATTGCTCAGACTCATATTTATTATCTACATGGAAAAATAAATGAAGAACAAGGCAGAAATGCATTAAGTGAAAAATTTGGAAAATTTGAGTTGGACGAAATTCTGAAGCAATTAAATGTAAATAATTCAGTCATTCATTGCGAAATACGAGCTAAAAATACCGATGTGAAAATTTACGCAAATAAAATATCAAAAGAGATTGATAGTTTAATAAATTCAGGAGTAACGCCAAAGAATATAACAATTGTCGGTGCTTCAAAAGGTGCAATAATAGCAATGAATATCTCTGATATTAATACACATAACATTAACTACGTTTTTCTTGCAGGAAATAATGACTATCAAGAAAATGAAAATAATTGGAAATTTCACGGACAAATTTTAGGTATTTATGATTTATCAGATAATATCGCCGGTAAAAATTATAACTATTGGAAGGAGAAACCCAATTATTCAACAATATTTGAACAAATCAAAATCAAAACTAATTTAGGACACGGATTTTTATACAAACCATTAAAAGAGTGGATTAATCCAACGAAAGAATGGATTAAAAATCAAAGATTAGCACTTGAATAGATTAACAAGGATTAACAAGGAAAAAATAGCGAACTCCCCTACATCGTTATGAATTTTTGGCAGATTGGCAACTCTGCCAAAATGGTGAAAAGCCTTTCCAAATCGAACCTTTAAAATAATTTAAGATGTATTTATCAATTAAAGATGTAAAACCTCAGGATAATTACCTTTTGCTTTTGACATTTGAAAATGGTGAGGCAAAAGCCTCACGATGAACATAATGCAATAGTGCATAGGTGGAGATTGTTTGCAAATGAAAATTGCAAATTTACAAACCTATTGTTCCAGTAAAAGTTTGTATAATTCGATATATTCCTTAACATTTTGCTGCCAGGTAAATTGTTGGCTATACATAATGGCTTCAACACGGGCTTGCTCTGTAAATTTATTCATTCCATTATTGTATACTTCAAGCATGGCCTCAGGTTCGAACGATTTCCAATAGTAAGCATGTTTATTCCCAATTTCTGTTAAACTGGTTTGATTGGAACAAAAAACCGGTTTGCCGGCACTCATAGCTTCAATAACAGGTAATCCAAAACCTTCGGCAATAGAAGGGACAAAAAACGCTTTGCAATTTTGATATAAATATAATTTTTCGGCTTCTGTAATAGGACCGGATAAAATTACCCTTTCTTTTATACCTAAATCTATCGAAATATCCTTTACTTTTTTACCATAACCGGTATTGTTATCCCCTGCAATGATTATAGAATGCCCTTCCAGTTTTGTCATAAATGGCATAAGAACATGAAAATTCTTTTTTTCCAGAAATTGTCCAATAGCAAAGAAATAAGGTTCTTGAGGAATCCAATATGGCTTTACCGGTTCGCATTTTGGCAGTTGAACACCATTGTAAATAATTTTGATGATTTTATTCACGGGAAATTGCAAATGTTTTAAACAGGTCTGGTAGGTGAAGTTCGAAATAAATACAATAGCATCAGCATCATTTACATTCGACTGTATCCGTTTCAGATATTTTTTTTGCTTTATTTCATTTTTAGTGAATAGGAAATTGAGATCGTGAATGGTAAGAATGGTCTTTTTAGCTCCTTTTATCTTGTATGATGGTCCCTGATATGAGGCATGAAACAAATCATATTTCTTAAGGTAGAAGGGAAAATACCGTTTCCAAAATGTAAGAATTTCGGCACGCTGATTGGCTAGGAAGCCGTTAACAGGTTTGTTCGCTAACAGAAATGAAAGTTCAAAATCAAATTGAGATGCATCAATCATAGCGGCATCAAAATCAAGAGCCACCCTCCCCAGACCGCTGTTTGGGGTTTTAATTTTATCAGAACTTATTAATATTTTGAATTTGTTTCCAATCATACTCAAACAAACAATTGTAAATGCATGAATGGGAAAAATACACACATGTAATCAAACATTTACCAATAAAAATATCGAAAAACTAACTATCCTAATTCACTTATTCGTTCAAGCTTGACGATATCTAAAATCCTAATTTTTCTCCCGTCAATAGCAATAACACTTTCGCTGGCAAATGCTGATAGAGTACGAATCGCATTTGAGGTTGTCATATTTGAGAGATTGGCAATATCCTCGCGTGATAAATAAACTTTCAATGTTTTATCGTCTTTTTCAAAATCATACGTATCCCTTAAAAATAATAATGATTCTGCCAAGCGTCCACGAATATGTTTTTGAGTGAGTGTAACCGTTCGAAAATAGGAAAACCCAAGTTCGGTAGCGAACGATTTGATAATAACCAGGCTTAGATCACTATTCATCCGCAGTAGTTTGTACAATGTCTCACGATCAACACTACAAACGGTGGAATCTTCAATTGCAACAGCCGAGGCATGATGATTCTCTTCGGCAAACAGAGCACGATACCCTATAAAACCAATGGGCTTTGCTAATCGAACAATTTGTTCTCTGCCACCAACACCTTCCTTAAATACCTTAACTTTTCCTTCCGAGAGGCAAATCAAACTATTTGGTTTATCTCCTTCTTTGAAAATATAGTCACCCCTTTTATAAAAAGCTGCAGATAACCCGGCATTTAAAATATCTTTTTGTTCAGTAGTAAGTACGCTGAAAATTGATTTTTTATCTTCCAAAAAGTCGCGACAAACTTCAGTTGAATTAAACATTTTCGATTTTTTATGTTGAAGAACATTCAAATTTAGTAAAAATTCCAACATTCAAAGCGAAAGTAACCATTAAATATAAGATGAAGTACTGATTAAAATCAGTATTTAACAACAATGGGAAAACTTCGTAAAATTCTCAAGGCTTACGGTAATTCTTAATTGAAGGTGTTTGAAGGCGTTAGAACATTAACCCTAAATGGACTTCAAAACAATGCATTACAGTTTTTTCTGTTGCGGTGTCGTAATTATCAGTCACATCAGTAAAGCCATTCATATAAGTTATACCAACTACTGCAGCGGTATTTCCAACAATTTTATATTCCAGTCCCGCCGAAATATGATAGGCCATATAAAACAAATTAATCTCCTTCCCTACTCCTGCTTTGGAAAGAGAAATAGCTTTTACGTTTGCAGTCGATTTTACATTCACCATCGGATCGACACCAAGATCCACAAAATAAGTACTATATCCTATCTCAGTGGATCGAAGCTTAAGCCCCAAAGGTACATGTAAATACTGCAAATTATAAGTAACATCCCCGGGAGTAAGTGTTTTATCCCCATCGCTTGTGCGAAGAATTTTGCCTTCATTATAATTCAGAACGCCTCCGATGGTATGAATTGAAATTCCAGTAGAAAAGGCATAATGAGGGGCAAAAAAATTGTCAATCGTTAGTCCGGCATTTATCCCATAATGAGTTCCGTTGCCGGAAATCCGCGACACATCGCTTTTCATCCATGACACACCGGGATTTGCGAATACACCAAAACGAATTTGTTGAGCGCTAGCACATTGTACCAGCACAACAATAAAAACAATAGAAAGCAGTTTTTTATTCATATCTTAATTTTATTTTTTGATTGAAATTTATCACTAATTCTTAGTTTTACAATACAAATTTATTGATTTTCTCTGAATTGATTTATACAAAATTTTACTATGTTCCGAATTAATTTTTCTCTTCCGTCAATCGTTTTATTCATTTTCATTTTACATGGATGCTCCTGCAACCGAAAAGATAAATCGGGTAATACTGACGTTAAAACCGAAACAAAAAAGCCAATCACCATAAAAGTTGACAGGTTTGAACAGGATCTTTTTAGTATAAACGTTGATTCAATTCCAAACTATATACCACAATTAAAAAATAAGTATGGTGAGTTCTTCGATTTATTCAATTTTAAGATTGTAAACCTGGGATCAAGCGACGATAAGCGTTATCCTGAAGCTTTAAAACGCTTCATCACCGATTATTATATGAACCTTAATTACCGCAAAGTGATGGAAGTTTATCCTAACTTGAACGGATTAAACAATGACCTTTCAAAGGCATTTACATTATTCCACGAAAAATTTCCGGATCGGAAGATACCTCGAATAATAACATGTATTTCAGGATGGAACCAGTCCATAGTAACTACCGATAGCGTTATCGGTATCGCCCTTGATAAATACCTGGGGCGCAAAAGCGAATATTATCAAAAACTTCAGCTCGATAAATACCTGTGCTATAGCATGCAACGGGAGTACATATTGCCTGACTGCATGCGAGACTGGGGATATACCGAATTTGAATTTAAGGACTCGGCAAATAGTATATTGAATAACATGCTGTACGAAGCAAAAATTATCTATTTTACAAAAAAAATGCTTCCTGAAGCCAATGATACCCTGATATTTGGATACACACCCAACCAACTAAAATGGTGTAAAAACAATACGAAGGAGATGTGGATCTATCTGGTAGAACATAAATTGCTATTTTCTACCCAATATTTGTTAATAAGAAAATTGGTTTATCCTGCTCCTTTTACATCAATATTTTCAAAAGAGTCGCCTGGCCGGGCTGCTGTTTGGCTTGGATACCAGATTATTGAAGCATACATGGAAGCCAACAAAGATGTTACTTTGCCGCAACTAATGAAAGATTCGGACTTCCAAAAGATACTTCAGAGGTCTAACTTTAAGCCATAAAAAAAGTCCTCCATCAAGGCGGACTTTACACTATTTTCAGACAGATGAATTGATTAAGCCGGATGAATAGCTTCTACCGGACAAACATCAGCACATGCACCACAATCGGTGCACAATTCCGGATCTATCTTATAAATATCTCCTTCAGAGATTGCTTCAACAGGACATTCGTTGATGCAAGTACCACATGCTGTGCAGTCGTTGCTAATTTTGTGTGCCATTTCGAATAATTTTTAAGTTAATAGAATGCAAAAATATCTCAAATTTTTCAATCAATATCATTTTTGGTGTATTTTGAAATGAATATAAATAAGTAACTATTTTCCTGTTACTCTACTTTCCTGCTTTTCTGCTATTTAAAAATCCAAATTAAGTGAAAAATAAAAAATACGAGGCAAAATAACCTTATTTTCAATGCCCCAAGCCCAATCGAAACGCATAAAATAACCCAACAATTGAGCGCGTAAACCAAATCCATACCCATAAACAATGGGACTGCGGTTTGAATCAAGCGTTACGGTTACCGATCCATTTGTAATAATATCATGATCGTAGGCGTTTTTTCCAGAAAAAGGTGTTAACCCCGCCCATGCAGAACCTACATCAAAAAAACCGACCGCCTGAAGACTCGACCAAAAGCTAGAACTGA
>JANXXY010000230.1 GCA_025350365.1 Bacteroidales bacterium
CTCCAGATACAATAATCCATCGTGTATTTTTATTAACTTGGAATTTGTTCTTTTGAACGAATTTGAATAGTTTCGAATAAGTTGCATAAGTTTTTAGCCTATTTATGCTCACATTATTTAACTCAAATATTTTAAAATTGATGATTGGTTTATTTGACTAATTAGTAAATAATTAAATACCAATGTATGGAAAGTAACAAATTAATGACTTTGCTAAAAATATTATTTACTAATACTTCAGATCGTATTTATTTTAAGGATGTAAACTCTGTTTTTATACTGGCAAGTAAAAAAACAGCCGAAGACGAAGGATTTGAAAATCCGGAAGATATGGAAGGTAAAACTGATTACGATTTCTATCCGAAAGAGTTAGCGGATAATTTTTTTGCGTGTGAACAAAAAATAATTAGGACAGGTATTCCACAAATAGACTTAGAAGAAGAAAATTACAAAGATGATTTAAATGGCAGCAAATGGGTTTCAACATCCAAAATACCTTTTAAAGACGAAAATGGTAAAATTATTGGATTAGTAGGTATTGGCCGAGACATCACCGAACGAAAAAAAATACAAGAAACGCTAAGGAATCGAGATGTTGAACTCGCTCACCAATCGGGTAAAGCGGAAGTTGCATCCGATGTGTTGCACAATATAGGTAATGTACTTAACAGTGTATATGTATCGTCCATTGAAATGATTAAAATACTTTCGCAATCAAGGTTACAGGGTTTAATCAAAGCTAACGATTTGCTGCAAATCAATAGAAGTAATATTGTAGATTTTATACAAAACGACCCTAAAGGTCAAACGCTTTTAAATTATTATGTAAAAATAGGAGAAGAATTGAATGCTGAAAAATGCCGTATCGAAAATGAATTATCTCAACAGTTAAAGAAAATAAATATCATTAAGGAAATACTTGATATACAGCAAAATTTTGCGAAATCACCAACCTTTTTCGAGAAACTAGTTATTAGAGGCATAATAAAAGATTCAGTAATGATATTACAGCGAACTATCTCAAAAAATCAAATCATAGTAGATAATAATGTAGATAGAGCCTTAACTATATTGACAAATAAGGCAAAACTGACCCATGTGATTATTAATATTATAAAAAATGCCATTGAAGCCATGGAGCATTCTGCTCCCTTTAACAGGTTATTATCAATTGATGCGATAAAGGACGATACTTATACTCATATAATATTTTCCGATAAAGGGGAAGGGATTGAAAAGGAAAATCTGACACAAATCTTCCACCATGGATTTACCACCAAAAAAGAAGGGAAGGGTTTTGGTCTCCATGCCTGCGCAAATTCGATGACAGAATTGAAAGGCAAAATTATAGTTAATTCCGAAGGCAAAGGAAAAGGTGCAGTATTTACATTAATAATTCCTAATCACAACTAACATAAACCCAAAATATGAATTCGAGAAAAAGGTTGTTGATTGTTGATGACAATAAATCAATACATGAAGATATAAAAAAGATTTTGGCTATTAATTTAGTTAATTTGGAGATAGATAAATTTGAAGAACTATTATTTGATGAGAAAAAGGAAACAAAAACATCATCTATCGATTTTGTTATTGACGATGCCTATCAGGGCGAAGAAGCTTTGCAAAAAGTAGAAGACGCTTTTAAAGAATCGTTTCCTTATTCACTTATATTTATGGATGTTCGGATGCCTCCAGGAATCGATGGCATTAAAACCATTCATAGAATATGGGATCAACACCCAAACATTGAAATGGTTATTTGTACTGCTTATTCCGATTATTCGTGGGACGAAATAATGGAAAAGTTCGGATTTACCGATCAATTACTTTTTATAAAAAAGCCTTTCGATGCTATTTCGCTTAAGCAAATAACCTATTCTCTCACTACCAAATGGGAGATTGGACAAAAAAATAAAGAATACATGGCATATCTGGAATCGGAAGTTGAAAAACGAACTGCCGAGCTGAAGAAATTGCTGGAATATATGCGTATATTAAAGGAAAAGGCAGAAGAATCAGACCGATTAAAATCCTCTTTCTTGTCTAACATGTCTCATGAGATACGTTCTCCAATGACAGCAATTCTTGGTTTTTCGTCACTTTTGGAAGAAACCGATTTGTCGAAGGAAAAGAAAAGTCAATTTATTTCATACATTAACAATAGTGGATTAAATCTTTTGCAAATAATTAACGATATAATTGATATATCCAAAATTGAAGCTCAGCAATTAAAGTTGTACATGTCGGCATGCCAGCTAAATCTTATTCTACTAGAACTTAAAGATGTTTTCGAACAACAAATTGCCTTAAGTAAGAAAAATATTCAACTAATATTGAAAAATGATGTTTTCGAGAATAAATTAAAAATATACACCGATCCATTACGATTAAAACAGGTGTTTTTTAACTTGGTAGACAATGCAATAAAATTTACTTCTAAGGGTAGTATAGAACTTGGATACGCTATTGAAAACGAATTAATTATATTCTATGTAAAAGATACAGGTATTGGTATTTCAAACGATAAAAAAGATATTATTTTCGAACGATTTGGTCAGGCTGATGATTTATTCTTTAAAAATGCGAAGGGCACAGGCTTAGGTTTGGCTATATCGAAAAACCTAATTGAAGTTATGGGCGGTCACATTTGGTTAGAATCTGAACTAAATGTGGGAACAACTTTTTATTTTTCCTTACCATACCAACTAATATCCGAAGATATTATAATTGAGCCTAAAATAGTTAGTCCTAATTCAGAATCAAGCTTGAACAATAAAAGAATTTTAATTGCAGAAGACGAAGAGATAAACTTCGTTTACTTTAACGAATTGTTTTCACTTAAAAAAATACAATCAGACTGGGTTAAAAATGGGCAAGAAGCTTTGGACAAACTTTCGAGCGAAAATAATTACGATTTAGTATTAATGGATATCAAAATGCCTGTTATGGACGGTGTTGAAGCCATGCAAAAAATAAAACAATTACATAGGAAAACACCGCCAATTATTGCTCAGACAGCATTTGCATTAATTGAAGAAAAGGAGAATTACTTAGCACTTGGATTTGATGATTATATATCAAAGCCAATAAATATTGACGAGTTATTCATCT
Source organism: Bacteroidales bacterium (assembly GCA_025350365.1). GTDB lineage: Bacteria > Bacteroidota > Bacteroidia > Bacteroidales > JAAUTT01 > JAAUTT01. The sequence goes on from JANXXY010000230.1 coordinate 3,115, forward strand.
TGCTGCATAAATGGCTGTCTCCTTCTTATTAAAAAACTTACGCAAACCGGAATGGTATTAGTTAGGAATGATAATACGCATAATTGATCTGCTAAATTAAACCTTACTGACGTATTCAAATATTTTAGTATTTTAGTGTCAAATATCCGGCCTGCGTTATTTTGACTAACCAACTTACAATTGAATACATGGAGATTTTAACATTTATCCTGGTTTTAGTTCTGTTAATCATTGTCTTGACACAAAATTCAAATCTTAATAAAAAAATCGACAATTTAATTCGCAATTCATCCAATTTACGACCATCTGTTCAACAAACCGACAAACCCATAATTAAGCCTGAAGTGGCTCAGCTAACTATTGAAGATGTAATACCATCCAAACCGGGAGGTATTCAATTGATCACTGAACCGCAATCTTCCGCCATATTAGATGAAAAAAATAAATTCGATATTCCCAATAGAATTAACTTACCTGAAACTCCTCAGAAACCAATTTTAAAAACAGAATCAATAAGGCCGATAAAGCAACACGAAAAACCAAAAGTTGCCCTAGATATTGAAAAGTTTATTGGAGAAAACCTTATCAGTAAAATAGGTATTATAATTTTAGTACTTGGTATTGGTTATTTTGTAAAATACGCCATCGACCAAAATTGGATCAATGAATATGGCCGGGTGGCAATTGGATTGCTTGCCGGAGCAGTTCTGGTGGTTACTGCACACTGGATGAGGGAGGATTACAAGACCTTTTCGTCGTTGCTTACAGGCGGCGGATTTGCTGTTTTATATCTAACTATTACCATTGCATTTCACCAATACCATTTATTTAGTCAGTCTGTGGCTTTTGTTATTTTAGTAATGATTACCATTTTTTCAGTCATCCTTTCACTAGCTTATGATAAAAAAGAACTTGCCATATTCTCGCAATTGGGTGGATACGCTGCTCCATTTATGGTTAGTACTGGCGAAGGCAATTACATCGTTTTATTTACCTATCTGTTAATTCTCAATGCCGGACTGATCGCATTGGCATACTACAAACGTTGGCAAATACTCAACCTGATTGCTTATGTGTTTACCATTATCCTGTTCACCAGCTGGCTAACCAATGTCTTCTTTTTCAAGACAAATCCACCCTATATTGGCGCTCTTATATTTGCGACACTCTTTTACCTTGTTTTCTTTCTGGTAAATATCCTGAACAATCTTAAAGAAAAGCAACCGTTTAAGTCCATTGAAATTGGGATGATTCTTTCAAATAACCTCTTTTATTTTCTGGCAGGAATGGCTATTCTTAATCATTTTCACGAAGGGGCGTTTAAGGGAATGTTTACTTTACTGGTAGGCGTGTATAATTTTGCATGGGTATTCACATTGTACAAAAAACGACAAATTGACAAAAATCTGGTATACCTACTAATTGGTTTGGTAATGAGTTATATCAGTTTGGCAATACCCATTCAATTGAACGGTCATTCCATCACGCTTTTCTGGACGGCAGAACTGGTAATTCTTTTGTGGCTTTCAAATGTTTCAGAAATTCGTTTGCTTAAAACAGGACACTTGATTATCCTCATTTTAGTAATCATCAGTCTTATTATGGATTGGCAAAAAGTATATTCTCAAACAACTGAAATATTACCAATTATATTAAATCGTGCGTTTATCACAGGTTTATTCGTTGTTACGGGTTTTGCAATGTCTCATTATCTGTTGAAGCATGAAAAAGAAGCATACTTGGTAAAATCCATTATTTCAGTAAAAACATACAAATCCATTCTTTCTATTTTATTGTTTGTATTGGCATATTTTGTTTTATTTCTCGAACTTCAATACCAGATGAATAAATACTATCCCTTGTTTACATTCCGGCATACCGTGTATGGAGTTTTTAACTATGCATACTTGTTTTCTGTTTTATTGATCGTTAAAAAACTGGAATGGAAGAGTATTTTCAAACCTTTTTTCTACATTTCTTTAGTCATGTTATTCATATATATTGTATACTATCAAAAGCTCACAATTAAAATGCGTGACTACTATTTCTTTAATAATTCTATAACTATTGGAAACTTCTATTTCCATTATCTGGTTTATCCTTTTGTTGCCGCAATTATATTTTTCCTCTATAAATTTCGTAATCAGGTGTTACCTCAAAACGGGTTCCTTTCTAAAGCATTTATCTGGTACATCACCATCTTCTGTGTATTTGTGGCAAGTATTGAACTTGATAACATTATATTGCTCATATCGGCGACTTCTTCAGAATCTACATTTCACCTCCTTCGAATAAATCACAAAGTAGGATATCCCATACTTTGGGGAATTTGTGCTTTTATATTAATGCTCTGGGGATTGAGAAGCAAAATAAAAGATTACCGGATAATTTCGCTTAGTCTGTTTTCATTAATCATCTTAAAGCTTTTCTTTTTCGATGTTTGGACGATGAATGAAGGTAGTCGAATTGCTTCGTTCATCTTTCTTGGCGTCATTCTATTAGTAGTATCTTTTTTATACCAAAAATTAAAAAAGTTCATCTTAGAAGAAACTGAACATAAACCTATTAATGAATAAAACAGTTTGAAGTTGAGAGACCCCTCACTCCTCTCCTTTCGAGTAATCTTTAAAACTTATATTCCGGGTTTTTGTATGAAAAATCGATTATTCTAAAAGGCGGGTTTTGCTGTACATTTAAGAATGTATATTCTTCAAAAAGTCCTTTAGTATCATATATCTTCAAATATACAGGATAAAGTTGCGAGGTATGAACATATAACTCCATCCTTGATGCGTAATCGTTGGGAACAATTAATCGTGTATCAGGTTTGAATACCGTTGTGGCTTTATTACCCGGATTGTTTTCGAGAATTGAATAAAAGTTGATTTTTAGTTTGTTAGCAATACTAATAGGTGTTTCGTTTTTTTGCGTATAATAAGTTATTAATTTATAATTGGAATTTATAAGTGTGAGATAATAACAATCCATTTCCTGAATTTTCACAATTCCATTAAAACTCATCATTTTAGATGTTTGAGATTGATATTTATTGATTAAATTTTCGAGAATGGAGGCAGTATAGGTGAAACCTGAATTGTAAATAGGATGATGTCTATTTTCGAGCATTAATTCTCCCACTGGATCTAAATTTAATGAAACCCACGGAAAACTGTTAGGGTTTATTTTCACTTTTTCACCGTTTTCACCCGAAATATATAGCCCCTCAATACCCTTTTTAGGAAAAGTTTGGAATAAATATACTTTAAACGGATTTAAATTAATTTTAAAGGATGTTTTTTCGTTGTACATTTTCCCTTTAATCCGTTCCTTTGAATCGAAGTCAAACTTTATAGTTTTTAAAGCCTTAACTGTTGTAAACATCTCGTTTGTAATGGTTAAAGCATCCTGACTATAACCGTAAAATGAACAGCACATTGTTATAAGAATTCCCAGAAGCAATTTAGTTGGATACATGTAGTAAACATTTCAGAAAAATGATAAACAATTACAAAGATATAAATTAATGCTATAGGTTGGAATTGTTATTGGTTGTAACAATAATTTGTATTTTTGAGCTAACTCCAAAATTCAAACACAATGCTTACCGAACTTATCAAAAAATGCCGATCATATCGCAGGTTTTACCAGGATGTTCGACTTAGCGAAAACGACCTCCTTGATATGGTTGAAAATGCCCGTCTATCTGCTTCGGCCCGAAACTTTCAATCGTTAAAATACTACTTATCTATTACTAACGAGATAAACGATCATATTTTTTCTAATCTTGCATGGGCGGGATACCTAAAATACTGGAAAGGTCCGGAAGAAGGAGAGCGCCCCTCGGCATACATTATTATGTTGAATGATACTGATATTACCAATAACTATTTTTGCGACCATGGTATTGCTTCTCAGAATATTTTGCTTACTGCGGTCGAAAAAGGGTTTGGGGGATGCATTATAGCTTCGGTAAATCGCGAAAAATTACGTGATGATTTGTCTATTCCAATACGTTACGAAATCATACATATTATCGCTTTGGGCAAACCTAAAGAAATAGTAGTAATTGATACAGTTGGACCATTGGGCGATATTAGATACTGGCGAGATGCTGATCAGGTTCATCATGTTCCGAAACGAAATATTGAAGATATTGTTTTGCGTTTCTAAAATATTGAAGAGGTTGCAACTATAATAAAACAATTGCAACCTCTTTTATTATTGTTATTTTATCTTGGCTGCCTCTTCTTTTGCTTTATTAACCATTGCATCGGCTTTTAAATTGCCTTCGTCTTCGATCTTCTTAGCTTTTAATTCACCTTCCTTACGCATTTTTTCGGCTGTTTTTTGAGCGGGTATTTTTAAAAGTGGATTTTTTGCCTCGTTAATTACCCTGTCGGCTGCATCATTGGCCTCTTTTCTTAGTTGGTCAGCAGCAACCTTGGCGCCGTCCTTAACTTTTTGCGCTTCGTTTTCGGCTTCCTTTACCATCTTATCGGCCTGTTCTTTTACCTTAGCCGTTACATCTTCCTTTACTTGCTGAACTTTTTGCACAACCTGATTTTTTATCTGATCCTTAATATCTTGAGCAGCATTTTTAATATTATCTTTCAAGTTGAGTTTAATCTCAGGTTTAAGAAATGTACCCGACACTAAAACACCAACATTTACATTTTCAGATGGCTGAATATTAAGCCCTTTGGAAGCAGCGCTAGCTGAAAGGTTGTTGAGTACTGTGTTAGCCGCGCCACCAAATTCGGCTCTTGGTATAGCCATGTTGATAACGTAATTTAAGGTTTGATCAAGTCCCTGATCTCCGCCAATAGTCATCTTCGAATTCCCAAATTTAGTTTCAAACGGAGAAACATAAACACGGCCATTCTTAATTTCGAAACTAATATTAAGGTCGGTAAGTGATAACTTTCTAAATTTCTCGTTTTTAAGAGCATCTGCAATTTTTATGAATGTATTTGAATTACCAATTTCTATATTTTTCGACATAAGTTTTCCTTTGCCGGCCATGGAATTATATAAAGGCGTCATATGTTTATCGAGATAACTATAAAGGCTTAGATCGGCTGATATTTTTCCTTTACAATTTTGCGCCACAGGAGCAAGTTTTGCCACGGTATTAAAAGCTATGTAAGCTGAGGGGATATCGACATCGCTCATAGTAAAGTCAAAATCGAAGAACGGATTTTTAATATCTTTGGTATTGTATTCTCCATTGATCTTCATGCTTCCTTGCAGAAGATTCATACCCACATTTTTGAGAACAGCCCGGCTGTTTCTTATTACAATTGAACCGATAATATCGTTAATCTTCAACTTATCATAATTCATCTGATCAATTTTCGAGTTCAGAATAAAGTTGATATTGGCTGGTACTTCAAACAATGTTATTTGAGTAGTGTCGCTCTGGGCATTTGTGTTTTTAGGTGCCGGAGGTCCCATTAAATCATTAACATCGATAAGGTTTGATGTAAAATTTAATGATCCCACAATAGTGTCATGGTTAAAAATATAAGGAATGAACTTTTCAATTTTACCATTTAATTTAAAATCGCTTTTGCCAATGCGTGAATCGAAAGATGTCAATTCAACATATTTAGGAGAAAAATCCATCGAGGCTGTAACAATTTTAATTCCCTGAGGAAAGTCCGGGCTGGCAAATTCAAAGTTTTCGAGTTTTAATGTACCGTCAGCTTTAAAGTCCTCATATTTATTCTGGGTAATGGACGACATTTGTCCCATAATATCAACATTACTTTCCATGATACCCTTTAACGTCATACTATCTAAATGAACAGCTTCGGTTATGGAACGAAAATCGATTTTACCGGCGAAATTTCCAACAATTTTCATATCACTTATTGGCGTGCTTAAATGAAGATTTGCATCGAAAGGATTTCCTGCCAGTTCGAAATGAAATTTATTAATATCAACGGTTGAATTGTCGTTCTGAACTCCGTCAAAAAATATTTTCATATCAACGTTTATATTTTCAACTGATCTTGGCAGAGCGGGATACCTGAACATAGCTCTTTCAACCATCAGATAGATACCAACATCAGGCATCTTTTTCCCTTCGTATATCCCTTTTACGTAACCGTCCAGTCTAAGATTTCCTGATGTTTGTAAAGATGGAAAATCTTTCATGTAAATGGCCGGAACCATCGAAAGCAATGTTTTAAAATCGGCTTTGTTGGTTTTATAGGTTAGATTAATATCCATCGCTTCATTTGGCATTTTAACAGATCCATCGAGACTAAGGGATAGTCCATTAATTTTTATTTCGTTATCCTTAATGGTATAGATTGATTTTTCCATATCAGCGGCCACTTTAGAATTGAAACCGATTTTAGCTTTTTTCAGATATTTAATTCCATCCATTACAAAATCGAGCGATTCGATAGAAGATTTGATTTCCATGTCAGTTGTTTTTGCCGAGAAATTTCCTGAAAGCAAGAAATTGAGATCTTTAATCTCGGCGCTCATTTTAGATGTATCATCCTTATATTTAATATAAGCTCCTATCACTTCAAATTTCTTCAGGTTCGCATTAAAATTAAATGGCTTGCTTGCTTTAGCTGTATCGGTGGGTGCTATCGCAGTGTCTTTCATAATATCCCAGTTTGCTTTTCCATTCTGCAAAACAATGGCTGAAATTCGCGGATGATCAATCAGTACAGATTTCACTTTGATATTCTTCATTTTAATGGCACTAATCAGATCCACCTTAACACTGAATGTTTTAAATGAAATGAGGGTATCTTTTGCGAAAACTCCGGTACCAACAACTGTTAAATCTTCGAGCGCAATATACACATTGGGAAAACCCCGAATGAATGATAGTTTGAAATCTTTAAAATCAACTTTTGCATTCAACATATTATTTAATTCGGTTTTAGCCAAATTTTCAATGGGCTTTTTAAAAAATATTGGTGTTACAATTAAGATTACCAGTATCACCGCTAAAACAATTAACAGTGTTTTCAGAAATTTTTTCATTCGATATAAATATTTAGATTTGTTAAATTATTTCCTGATTTTTTAAATTAGCTTAAGCTAATTACTTTATAATTAGATTGTTTGGATTACAA
>JANXXY010000240.1 GCA_025350365.1 Bacteroidales bacterium
TAAAAATACAGAAAGCTTCATTCATGGTTAATTACCTGAAAACAAGGTATAACTTCACCCATGTGGTGGAGGTCAAAAACAATACCTTTATATTTAAAAACATTGAAGTATTTGATAGTAAGTCAAACAAAGCGATTGCAAACGGCCAAATTGAATATCGTAATCTTAAAGAACTAAACGTGGATATTGACGTTGAAGCAAAAAACTTTGAATGCCTGAATACATCCCTAAATGACAATAGCATGTTTTACGGACAGGGATTTGCCTCTGGAAATGTGAGAATCATAAGCTCCCCAAAGGACGGAGTTAGCATGGATATTGAGGCAACATCTTCTCCTAAAACCAATATTTCAATTCCACTAGGTACTAAGATGGAACTTACCGAATCGAACTTTATTAAATTTAAAGCAAAAGAAAAAGAAATTCAGCCTTTAGACCAATATGAGATTGATAAAGTAACAGAAACTGCTAAATCTGAGAATGCAGGTGCTAATATGAACTTGAATATATTACTACATATAACTCCTGATGCCATTGGTCAAATTGTGTTCGATGAGAAAATTGGCGATAAAATTAAAGGAACCGGTAGCGGAGATATAACTATGACCCTGAAAAATGGAATCTTCAATATGGATGGGATATTTAATATCGAACAAGGCGATTATTTGTTTACTGCAGGTGGAATTATCTATAAAAATTTTATTATTGAACCAGGAGGAACGATCAGTTGGTATGGTAACCCACTTGATGCAACAATTGATATTCAAGCAGCTTATAATCGATTAAAAACATCTCTTTATCAACTTACTAATAATACGTCTGGAGACCAAAAAAAAGTTGAGGTCGATTGCCGAATGTTTCTTACCGGGAAATTAATGAACCCTTCCATCAGGTATGATATCTATTTGCCCAATTCGGATCAGGAAACCCGCAATATTGTCAGTTCATACACCAATACTCAGGAGGATATGAGCAACCAATTTCTCGCGTTGCTAATTACTAATAATTTTTACCCAAACCAAGGCTCATCATCAGCAACATCCAGCGCAGCAGCAAGTGTTACAGGCATAGAATTTCTTTCAAATCAACTCTCTCGCATGATGTCGCAATTTAGTAAGGACTTTGACATTGGGTTTAATTACAGGCGTAATGACTTTGGCACAACAGGTCAGGTTGAAATGGCATTGTCCACACAATTACTTAACGACCGGATCATCATAAATGGCAATGTGGACGTAGGTGGACAACAAGTTGGACAGCTAGCAACCAACTCTTCCAACACTGGCAAAGTGATTGGCGAAGGCAATGTGGAAGTTAAACTTACCAACAATGGGAAACTGCGTTTAAAGGCTTATAATCGGGCAAACCAAAGTTATATTTCTGAGTATCCTTATACACAAGGAGTTGGTATATTGTATAAGGAGGATTTCAACTCGATTAATGAGCTGTTTAAACATTATTATAAATTGATTTTTACCAGAAAAGAAGAACAACCTAAACCCATGGTTGAAGACACAACAGATTAAAAAGCACTCTTACTAAGTACTAAATATGCGCCTAATAGTAATACGCTAGATTATGGTATATTTGCAAAAATACTATTTACTGAAAAATATCGTTTACAATTCTATATACAAAATATAATTTTCAACACAATGAATCTCTTGTTTTCTCTTTTACAGGTAAATATTACCGGAACTGCCGTTGACACATTAAAGAACGCTGGTGCAGTAACTGCTGCCAAAGAAAGTTCGATGACATTGCTCGACCTGGTGATGAAAGGCGGTTGGATAATGGTTCCAATTGTTGTTCTATTTGTTGCTGCCGTGTACATTTTTTTTGAACGGTATTTTTATATTAAGCTTGCAGCTCGTACCGATTCTGATTTTATGAATAAAATCAGAGATTATATTCATCAGGCAAAGATTGAATCAGCCTTGAACTTATGCCAGTCAACAAATATGCCGGTTGCCCGAATGATTGAAAAAGGGATTAAACGGATTGGACGACCATTAAAAGAAATAGAAGAATCGATAGAGATTGTAGGTAAATTTGAAATTTATAAACTCGAAAAAAACCTGGTAATCCTTGGAGTTATAGCTGGTATTGCTCCTATGTTCGGTTTTATTGGTACCATTGCCGGGGTTATTAAAATTTTCTATAATATATCGTTGGCCGACAACATCAGTATAGGGCTTATAGCAGGTGGCTTATACGAGAAAATGATAACCAGTGCGGCTGGCCTCATGGTAGGTATAATCGCTTTTATTTCCTACCACTGGCTGAATGTAATGATTGAAAAAGTGGTTCATACATTGGAACATAACGCGATGAATTTTATAGATTTACTTCAAGAACCAACCAAATGATGAATCTTCGGGGCAGAAAAAAATTCATGGCTGAGATAAGTACCTCGTCGTTTAACGACATCATGTTTTTTTTGATGCTGTTCTTCTTAATTGCCTCAACCATGGTGAATCCGAGTGTGATAAAACTTACACTTCCCAAATCGCAGCATAACCAAACCATGCGAAAAACGGAAATTTCGGTTTCTATTACCAAAGATTTAAAATATTATATCAATAACAAAGAAGTGGCGTTTGTTTCTCTCGAAAATGAATTGGTAACCGTCATGAAAAATTCGGCCGAACCTACAGTTGTTATCCGCTGCGACAATTCCATTCCTGTTCAGGATCTGATTGATGTGATGCAGATTGGAAATAAGCTGAAAGTAAAAATGATTTTAGCAACCAAGAGTCCCAATGGCTGAAACTATTTCTTATAAAAGAAAATCAAGAGTCTTAGGATTCTTTTGCACTTCTGTTGTTTCAGGAGGAATATTACTCATATTATTATTAATTATTCTGCGAACTCCTATTCCTCCATTCCCTGAAGGCGGCGGAGGTACAGGTGATGGTATTGAATTGAATCTGGGTTTTTCAGATGCAGGCATGGGAAATAACCCCCACGAATTATCAACAGCCTCTGTAGTTATACCTCCTCAGCCCGAAACCAAGATTCAGCCCGACGAAAATGTGATGACACAGGATGTGGAAGATGCCCCCACCATTAATGAAAAAACTATAAAAACCAAAAAGGTTAAAAAAATAGTGACCAAAGTAGTTGAAACTCCTAAAAAGGTTGTGAAGAAAGCACCTGAAAAACCTCAACCTGTGGTAAATACGAAAGCGTTATACACTTCAAAGAAAAATATTACCAGCTCCGACGGTAACAAAAATGTTGCCGGTGATCAAGGTGATCCTAATGGAACACTGGCTTCCAAAGCCTTTGGTGGCAAAGGTGGCAAAGGTGGTTCAGGCGGCGGTAGCGGCGGTGGAAACGGAACAGGAGTTGGCCCAAGTGCAGGTCCCGGAATTTCGTTCAATCTTGCGGGGAGAAATCCTCAGTCATTACCTCACCCCGAATACAAACAACAAGTAGAAGGAGTGGTTGTAGTAGAAGTAACTGTTGATAAGGATGGCAAAGTAACTATAGCCGTGGCAGGGGTAAAGGGTTCCACTACCCTTGACGAAGCATTACTCGAAGCAGCACGTAAAGCAGCAACTTTAGCCCGTTTCGATCGTAAACCCGATGCACCGGCATTTCAAAAAGGGACAATTACCTATAGGTTCAGACTTCAATAATAAATTCAATCTTAATCATGCGAATTAAGAGTTGAGATTTCTTAATAGCCGCCTGCTTTAGCTGGAGGAACTAATTGAAAGTTTAATTTGGCTTTAGCCAAAAATAAAAAATATTTTGGCTAAAGGCTTAACCTGAATAATTCACAAGTTTCTATAATTACCTCACCGACAACCCCTCTCCAAACAGAGAGGGGAGCTAGATTTGTACGAGGCCAAAGTTGCGCGCCCGTTTGGGAGATGGATTTAGAGTGAGGGTCACTAAAAAAATGCCGTTTCCCACTTTAATAAATATCAAATCTGCATCTTGAATCTTCGTTCCGGGTACTTTCTGTGGGTTCTTGCATCTTTTGTTATATGTATTATCTTTGTAAAAATTCTCAACATACGTTTCATTGAGCGGATGTATTTTAATACAAATTCATGATTGGACGGTTACTATCAAGTGTTTTATTTGCAATATCGGCAGTATTTATTGGTTCATGCAGTTCGGACAAATCTTGCACTGAAAATATGACGAGCACAATGAACACAGGCTTCTATTATTGGTCGAAATTAAACGGAACAATTTCACTTAAAGACTCCTTTGTGTCTGGTATTATTATCAGAGGCATAAATCAAACAGATAGTTTTTTTTATAATACAGGTACAGACAAAAGTTTTAAAAAGATATCACTTTCTCTTCCACAATTGAATGATACCGCACTTTTCATTGTTAATTTAAATTCCATTTGGATGGATACGTTGCACATAACCTATAAACGAAAATCCGTATTTGTAAATTACAATTGTGGTTTTCGTTCTGAGTTTACGCTCGACTCTGCATGGTTTTCAGCACATCCCAAAGATTCAATAAAAATTACTCAGCGCTATGTTTCAACCAGCATTCAGGAAAACTGTAAAATTATTCTTTTTCGCGATTTTGGTGTTCAGCAATAATGGCAATGCACAAATTATTCCGATTGAAAAAAGTTATGAATGGGTACGGGGGATCCGTCTTGGCTGTGATATATCGAGGTTTGGATTGCCGATCATCCAAAAAGGTCGCAATGCCACGGAGTTTTCAATAGATACTGAATTAAAACGCAATTTTTATCCCACTTTCGAAGCCGGATTCGAAAACTCAACGGTAAATAACGACAGAATTACCTATAAATCGAATGGAATTTACGGTCGGCTTGGCTTCGATTACAATATATTAAAACGCGATGATCCTACAAACCGAAATGCATTTCTGGTAGGAATTCGCTATGGATTTTCGGCTTCAAAACAAACAACTAATTGGAATATTGAAGGCAACTATTGGGGTAAAGCCCCCGAAGGTTCATCGTCGGATATTATGGGAACTCATTGGATGGAATTGGCTGTGGGCTTAAAAGTAGAAGTGCTTCAGAATTTGTTTCTGGGATGGTCAATACGCGAACGGATACTCTTTTCATCTACCAAAGTAAACAATTATTCATATGCAATTCCCGGATTTGGTAATGGAGCTAACAATTCCAATTTGGGGATGAACTATTCCATCTATTATTCAATCCCTATCAAGAAGGTTAAAGTTGTTGAAAAGATAATAAAAAAGTAACTAATTAACTTACCCTCTGGTAAAAACCATTGTTTGTCCCTTTGTTAACCTTGGATTAAATACGTATCCTTCCTCATCGAAAGCCTTTAAATCTTCGGCATCGGAAAGTTTGTTCAGAATAATAAACCGGCTCATTAAACCACGTGCTTTTTTGGCAAATACCCCGATCATATCGTAATTCCCATTTTTATGCTCACGAAATTCCGGAGTGATTATCGAAGCTTTGAGAGATTTGACGTTCACCGATTTAAAATATTCAACAGAAGCCAGATTTATTAATACCGGTTTTGTCATTGCCGAGAGAGAAACGTTAAGTTTACGGGCAAGTTCATCGCCCCAAAATTGATATAAGTTTGAACATTTTGCAGTTTTGAGTTTTATTCCCATTTCCAACCTGTATGGTTGTATTAAATCCAACGGACGTAGCAGCCCGTAAAGTCCAGATAGAATGCGGAGATGATCTTGTGCAAAGTTGTAATCCGAAGACGAAAACGTTTCTGCTTTCAAACCCAGATAAACATCACCTTTGAATGAGAGTATTGCCTGTTTGGAATTTTCGGTGGTAAAAGGTATATTCCATAGTGCATAACGCTCCACATTCAATTGAGCAATAGACGAAGATACCTCCATTAAATCCAACAGACGTTTCACATTGTATTTTCGTAATTTTTCGATTAGCTTTTCCGAACGATCAAGATAATCAGGGATCGTAAATTCGTTTACCAATTTTTGAGGTTTAAAATCGAGTGTTTTCGACGGAGAAATGACAATTAGCATAAACTATTTTTATTATAAACCATCCTGTTTCCGAAAAGTTTAGCGGTATGCGCATAAGTTTCCTGCGTTTAATTTCAAAAACTACAAAAATTTAAATTAAGTTATTCGGATTCATCAAAGATAGGAATGAATTGAAAATTCAAAAACATTGAAGCGTTATAAAGCGTTTTCATGTAAAATAAGAGCGATGACGACCTTTAAAAATGAATTATATAAGTCGCAAAACCCATATCTTTTGCAGCACAAAAATAATCCGGTAGCTTGGAAAATCTGGGGTAAAGAGGCATTTGACGAAGCAAAACAGAGGGATGTTCCTTTGTTGGTTTCAATTGGATACTCAACTTGCCATTGGTGTCATGTAATGGCACATGAAGTATTTGAGGATAGCGAAGTTGCTGAAATAATGAACCAAACATTAGTGTGTGTCAAAGTGGATCGTGAGGAACACCCTGAAGTTGATGAAGTATACATGGAGGCTTGTCAGAACATGAATGGAAGTGGCGGATGGCCTCTTAATGTAATTCTGGATCATACAGGCAAACCTTTTTTTGCCGCCACTTATGTACCTCTTGAAAAATGGAAAACATTGCTTCAAAAAATTCACCATGCATGGAAACGAAATCGTAAAGAAATTACTGATTTTTCAGATCAACTTTTAGCAACTTTGTCCGAGACAAAAACATCAACCGCCACTCTCCAAATAAATGAAATTAACAATAAGTTATTTAACTTCCTGAACGAAAATTTCGACGAAAGAAATCCTGATTTCTCAGGAATAGGTCGAACGCCTAGATTCCCTTCTCATTCGCTGTATTATCATTTATTGAGCAAACGCATTATTTCCCTACCTATTGCCTCAAAATTGGAACAGACAATGGAGGCCATTCAGGATAGTGGATTACACGACCGTGTTGGCGGAGGATTTCATCGATACAGCACCGATAAAGAATGGCGGGTACCACATTTTGAAAAGATGTTGTACGACAATGCTCAGATGATTACAAACTTTGCTTTGGCAGCAGGACGACTTAACCGGCCTGACTTTTTACAGACTGCAGAGCGAGCAGCAGATTATTTGATTCGGGATTTGTCGGTTTATGAAAATGGTGAATTTGTGGGATTTGCCAGTGCCGAAGATGCTGATGATCCCCTTGGTGAAGGAAGTTTTTATGCATGGACACCTGCGGAATTGGAAAAAATTCTGGGTTTAGCAACCGGTAAAAAAATTGCAACTTACTGGAATGTGATAGAGGATAGTAGCAATATTCATGGTGTTTATCCTTTTCGAATACCTCATCCCCGAGGTTCTGCTGCCTTCATAAAATTAGATTCAGTAGGAAAACAGAAAGTTCGATTCGAATGGTTATCAATCTATGATCGTTTACTCGAATATAGAAGCCATCGACCCCGGCCTTTTCGCGACATTAAAGTTCTCACGGATTGGAATGCTTTAGCGTTAATGGGCTTTTCGGTTCTTTATGCCCAAACCGCAACTGAAAAATATGGGCAAATAGCCCAACAGCAGGCTGAACTGCTTATTGGAAGAATAAATCCAACTCATATCGAAAGATTGCCCGGAAAGTCCGGACATTTAACTGATTATGGTCATACCGCATTGGCTCTTTTCACTGCATGGGAAGTATTTGGTAAGGATACTTATCTAAAGGCTTCAAAAAATTTAATTAAGATGGCGTTTGATAAATTTTCAACGAGCGACGGTCAATTATATACCAGCGCCCCCGATTCTTATATACTTAAACGCTACGAGGAAAAATACGATCATGCTCAGCCTGCAGGAGCTCATAGCTTGATGTTAGCATGGGTAAGAATGCGCAGCCTCAGGGAAATGCAGGAATATGATTCTCTGGTTGATAAAATTTTGAAACACAGATCGAACCTGGTGAGTGATTTTCCGGCGATGAGTCCATCACTTCTAAGCACGATGAATGAATATACAAATGGATCGGTTACCCTCTCGTTGCCTACAGATTTCAGAATAAAATTTCCACAAATGCTGCAATGGATAGCCACAGATTTAAGGCTTGTGGAAAGCGGGAAAAGTATTGT
>JANXXY010000248.1 GCA_025350365.1 Bacteroidales bacterium
CAAACCTTCGCAAATGCAAAGCGTGGGGAGAAAACAAAAAATTACTTTGACAAATGAATATACTACATAATTGAAATGGATAGGAATAATAGGAGGAATAAGTCATTATACTACTTTGGAGTATTACAGCCGGATAATGGATTTATATAGAAGAACATATTATCACCTTGATTATCCGGAGATTATTATATATAGTTTATCTCATGGCCGATTTAAAAAATATGAGGATTGCCAACAAATTGACGACTATTTTGATTATATATGCCAAGGGATAAATGGTTTGATTAATTCCGGAGCGGAAATTATCGCTTTAGTAGCAAATTCTCCTCCGAGAACATAATCAAGTGGGTTTATTGGTAGATAATTGTCTCAAGGTCTATGTGAGTATATTAATTGAAAAGTATACCAGATTATAATAGAAAATGTACCACTTCTAGAAATAAACCACATTGCTTTGAAGCAAACCTGCAACGAATATTAAATAGTAATGCCGTAAAGGTTAAATAATCAATTAAATGTTTATTTTTGAATTATTACAAATGGTACTATCCCTAAAGGATTTAGTTCAACATAATGAAAAAAATATAGGCAATATATCAGGTTATAAAATAGTTGTATTCGTTTCATATTTATATTATCCTGAAAGAAATCGTTCGTATTCGATAACTTTTCATATATAATCCCATTGGGGGTAATTTTAAAAAAGACATGGAGACCATTTACAAAATCGGAATCATTGGAATTATTTTCTTAGGTATTGCTCATTCATTGTATACATTTAAGAAATATAAAAAATTGGAATCTAATGCTTTATGGTTTTTTTCAGCCACCTTAGGACTAATTTTTAGCGGACTAATAAACTACACTAATCTGATTTTACAGAATCAGGTGACCTTTATAGTTGCTCTTGCAGGCAATATTTTATTAACATTGTTTTCAATTGTTCTTACTTACACTCTTCGCATAGCCACAACTTTTATGGTACTCTTTTTTGCTTTGATTCTTTTGTTTGGTTCAATATTTTTTATCATATGAGTAAAAAGAAAGTCAATGAAGTAAAACTGCCCGAAAATTCCAGATTAAAAAAAACAGGGAATCATTATGATTACGAGGATAGTTTTCAAACAATAATTTATTCTTTCAATAATTTTGAGTCGACTGATATTGCCAAAGCATTTTGTGCATTAATTTTAAAAGGGGTATCATGGATAGAACTCCTGTTGAAAATTAAAAACTTTATTGTTCAGATATTTGGAATCAAAAAAAGCGAGCTTAAAAAGGATACAGAGGGTTTAAATAATCAAACTTTTAATGTTGGTGAAAAAATGATCGGGTTTAGAATTTTAGACAAGACAGATAACGAATTTATCTTTGGTAAAGATGATAAACATTTGAACTTTAGAAGTTCATTTTTGATAAACAATAATTCAAATGACGGTGTAAAAAAGATAAATCTATCAACTGTAGTAAAGTTTAATAATATGTTGGGAAGATTATATTTTATTCCTGTAAAACCATTTCATAAGCTTATTATGAGGACAATACTAAGTAGAATTGAAATAACTTAAAATATATAAATTGCTTTAATAAAAAGCAATTTATAAGGCATTCAAGCTATAACATGAACTTCCGTTTGAACGAAATCAAGCGGACGGGCTATTTCAAATTCCATTACTTTTAATTATTTTCACCGATAACCACATAAAAAGCACATGTTGATAAAAGATATACAACTATGAAAAAATATTTAAGCAACGATTTCAATTTCGTTAAATTGATTGATGTTTTCGATGAATTGCCGATTTGGTCAGCGCCATTTGGACTTAAATTGCTCGATTATGTTGATTATAAAACAAACATTTCAGCAATTGACATAGGATTTGGAACAGGTTTCCCGTTAACAGAACTTGCATTACGACTTGGTGAAAGCTCAATAGTTTATGGAATTGACCCGTGGAAAGAGGCAATTGAAAGAGTAAACAAAAAGATTGTTTGCTACGGCATAACAAATATAAGGATTATTGAGGGTGTTGCGGAATCTATTCCGTTGGATGATGATTCGATTGATTTAATAACCAGTAATAATGGAATTAATAATGTTAGCGATATTGATAAAGTTTTGACCGAATGTTCAAGGATTTTAAAACCAGGAGGACAATTTGTGCAAACTATGAATTCGGAATTAAGTATGTTTGAGTTTTATGGACAATTAGAGAACGTTTTAACTGATTTGCACTTGGATAATGAGATTGAGTTAATGCATCAGCATATTGCGCATAAACGACCTGCTATTGATAAAATGATTTCCATGATTCAAAAACACGGTTTCATAATTAGTGATTTGGAACACGACCAGTTTAATTATAAATTCGCAAACGGAACAGCAATGTTGAATCATTATTTTATTCGTTTAGCATTTATGGATTCATGGATTTAATTGTTGCCGCAGGATAAAGTTGAGCAAATATTTGACACAATTGAATTACGGTTAAATGAACAATCACAGATATTTGGAGGGATTAAACTAAGTATTCCATTTGTAATGATAAATGCA
>JANXXY010000268.1 GCA_025350365.1 Bacteroidales bacterium
GTCGGAGGGGGTGGTTTGCGGCTTTACCGCGAACCACCCCCTCCGACTAACCATAATTAGCTGGTTGTCATTTGGAACGAAGTGAGAAATCTCAAAGTCAAATTGTTTCTCGTTTACTACTGATAAATTAACATTAGTGACCAACTAAAATACTGAATAAAGCTTTAAAGTCAATAAAAATGTGCGGAGAATAGAGGTATCATCGAACAAAATATAATAATTTTATCGTTTCATAAAAATATCTTTAAATTTGTAGCCTAAAACCTAACCCAAAAAATCATTAAATGGAAAATACAGATATTGATACAAAAGGACAGAAACCTAAATCAAATAAAGGTTTAACGATTCTTCTAATCATCGTAATCATCGGTTTGGGAGCTACTATTGCAGTTTTGTTTTCGAAGATAAATCAGCAGAAAGTAGCTGCACAGGAAGTTCAAACGATTTTAGAAGGTGAAAAGGAAAATCTTCAGACAGAATTAACGAACCTTATTGGAGAATACGATAATCTGAAAGGCAATAACGACACTTTAAATAAGCAAATTGGTGAACAACAGGAGAAAATTAAAAAACTGTTACGTTATCAGGCCTCTAACGTTGAGCTTATTGGAAAGTATAAAAAGGAGTTATCCACTCTGCGCGAAGTTTTAAAAAGTTACATAGCTCAGGTAGATTCACTTAATACTCGTAACCAGCAGTTGGTTTCCGAAAATGTTAAGGTAAAAACGAATTTGGATCAAGCCCGATCGGAAAACACAAAGATCTCTCAGGAAAAAGATCAACTAAATACTCAGGTTCAAAAAGCTGCTGTTATTACTACGAGTAATATAGTTATCACGCCACTGGATAAACGTGGTAAGGATGCAAGCCGCATAAGTAAAACGCTTAAGCTTAAAGTCTGTTTTACACTTCGCGAAAATGCTATTGCCAAAGCCGGGAACAAAGATGTCTACATTCGAATAACCAATCCGGCTGGGTCTGTGATTGCATATTCCGAAACGGAAGTGTTTAATTTCCAAGGCCAATCAATTGTTTATTCAGCCAAACGTCAGATCGAATATGAAAATAAGGATATTGATGTTTGTATTTTCTGGGACAACAACAATCAGTTAACCGTGGGTGAATATACGATCGATTTATTTACAGAAGGCAATTTAATCGGAAGTACCAAATTTTCCATGAAAAAATAATTTTCTGAACGACGTTAATTGTCCCTTTTATTTCTGTTTATTTCAGAACTACGTTAAAATCACCAATTACGTTATTTTGCGAAATGTCTTTTGCGAAAAGTAATTCAGCAGTGTTTCGTCGGTATTAATAACTATCCCGCCAAGGATATATACCGGGAATCTACTGCGAAGGGTGGGGTGATTGAGAATGAGCGCAAGTATTTCCTTTTCTATTTCGTCGTAAACCAAATGAGTTGTTTTAATGATTGGCACAGCGGCGTTACGAATTTCTTCGGCTTTAGGCAGTAAGCGCAATGCAAGAAATTCGGGTTGAAACTCGGAGTATGCTGCCGGATCAATTTGATGAATAGAAGTTGACAAAAGATGTTCCTGCACCATCATTAACGCCCCGCAGGTATTGGTATGGCGTTGTTGACCTACTCGTCTTATTTTACCAATTTCACCGGTGCGTGAAAACCCGATGTGAGAGCCAAAAATAAATAGTGCGGCGCCACCATCAGGGATATGGTCTGAAAAGGCGGTTAGGCCAATTTCGCCTACAAATGGGTATCCCGCTAAACCGCCCATAATAAAAGTTCCCTGGGGAGCCGGAAGGTTCATTTTGGCAGGTTGGTGATTTAATTCGTCGAAACAGAATGAGGTGGCAACAATTATATTACTCATCTCAATGTTTTCGCATGCGGTAATTTCAAGAACCGCGTTATGTGCAGCTTCTGACATGGTCGAAAACTCTTCGAAATACTGATTTATTATTTTTTGCATGGTTCGAAACGTTAATTGTAAATTCTGCAAGTCGCATTGACGGGTCTTTTCAAACAAACATAAATAATGCTTATCCAGTAGCTCCCAATGCGTTTGCAACTGCATTGATGGTTTTAAGTAAAACAATATTTTGCTGGTTTGTTATATCAAGAGGTCTTGTTTCCTTTTCACTTCGCCACCTGCGAAGAGTTTTTACTTGTAACTGGTGCATAAGTTCCAGTGCCACGGCTCTGAGACGAGTGGAGTGATAATGGTTGGTGCGTCTCTCTTCAAAGGGTGTTTCGAGTAGTTCAGCCAGTAAATTTTGTGTAAGATGATATTCCGATAAAATGAGAGGTAGAATGTCATTTTTTACTTGTTCATCATCCACAAGTGATGCATACAGTTCAATAATGGCAGGGTCAGTTGCTGCAAGTCCCGAGTCAACATTTGTGAGTATGTAACGTACCAGAGGGTGGGTTGGAAGAAGCTGGCGTAACAGTTCATATTTTTGTGGTTGTTGTTCCTTAAGAAGCTTAAGTGTGCTTCCAACGCCATACCAACTGGTAATGTTAATGCGGCTTTGAGTCCAGCTGAAAACCCATGGAATGGCTCTCAGGTCGGCAAGGTTGCGCTGATTTGCTCGCCGGGTCGGTCGCGAACCTATTTTGCTTGTTTCAATGGCATCGATGGGAGTCGCTTTTTCGAAAAAACGAATGAAACTCGGATGTCCTGTTAGTGCAGTATATGATAAATAACTTTCATGCGCCATATAGCCCATAAGGTCAAACAATTGATGGTTGGGAGCTTCGGCGATGACAAGCGTGTTGCGAAGAGTGCCGGAAGTGAGTAGTTCCAGATTATAGGCTGCATTTACCTTATTGGCATATTTACGTTCAATGGTTTCGCCTTGCTCGGTTAATCGTAATTTTCCGCAAAGAGAAGCAGGCGGTAAGCTTCGCAAAAACCAATGAGTGGGTCCGGCTCCACGACTGATGCTGCCGCCTTTTCCGTGAAAAAATCGGATATCAACACCGTGTTTCCTTCCGATTTCCGACAATGTATGTTGCACCTCGTATAGATGCCATTGGCTGGATAAAATACCTCCATCCTTATTACTGTCGCTGTAACCGATCATTACCTCGGCGACAGGGCTGGCATATCCTTTCATTTTCATTTGCAAACTAAGCGTATTTTTAGTTACCGGATGGGCCAAAAACTCTTCCATAATTTCAGGGGCATGTTGAAGGTCGTCAATGGTTTCGAAAAGAGGAACAACAGGTATCTGACAAGCAGGTCCATTTTGTGTTTTAACATATAATCCGGTTTCGCGGGCTAATAAATAAATTGTAAATAAATCTTCAACTTTCCGGGTCATACTTACAATTAATGGACCTAATGCATAAGACCCGTATTTTCTTACATGTTCGGACATTACTCCCAGATAACCAAGTACATTAATAGTTTCAGGAGTATTGCCGGAATAGTTACGAGTGAAAGGTCTGTAAAAACCTAGTTCGCGTAATAAAAATTTTTTATCCAGCGATCCATCCGTGTTAAGTAAATAACTGGCACAGTCAACATCTTCCAATAGGCCTAAAAAGGCTTTTTGATAAAAGGAACTATTCTGACGTACGTCCAAATGGGCAAGGTGAAAGCCAAAATTATGAACAAATCGCAATGCTTTTAACACTTCGTTAGATGCAAGCATTGGGGCTCCCCAAACTGAAACGGCTTCCAACAATCTTTCCAGGTCGATAAGCAGTTGTGCCGAATGTGTGTAAGTCCACGCGGAATCAGTGAGCATGCTGTTTCCCGATAATGAATCATGCTTTATAGGCAGTTTTTCAATAAGTAGAAGTACATATTGTTTAAATGGTTCGCGAGAAGCTGATAAGAACCAATCCGAATCAGTAATGCCAGGGATCTGTTCTGTTAAAAGGTTTTTACTTTTCAGAAAGTCTAACGAAAGATTCTTTTCGGAAGTATAAATACTCAAACTTTCAGCAAGCAGAATTAACCGCTGACGCATGAGGCGTAACGCATTGGTACGGAGTTTTTTTAAGGCATATT
The DNA here is from genome assembly GCA_025350365.1 of Bacteroidales bacterium. Lineage (GTDB taxonomy): Bacteria > Bacteroidota > Bacteroidia > Bacteroidales > JAAUTT01 > JAAUTT01. The sequence continues at coordinate 4,005 of JANXXY010000268.1, forward strand.
CTGTAATTTCTGGAGTTACCAAAGGATGTCCGTCCCTATCGCCGCCAACCCAAGTTCCCAAACTTATTTTAGGTAAGTTGCGGTAGTTTTGCAAAGCCTGAGGTTGAAATCCGGCATCAATCCATGCTTGTAACAACTGCCTGTCGTGAAGGTCAAACACGTCCGGAAATACATCGGTGAGGTAATGTAACACGTTTTCGAGTTCTGTTTCAACCTTCGGTTTTTCAAGGTAAATATCGTCAATAAACCAAAGCCGGGTAAGGGATTCTTTTATTTCAAAACGTATTCGCAAACGTTCAACGGTAGTATATACTGGATTTTCGAGCATTACCAGAAGCAGGTAAAGTTCGCGGTAATATTTGAGTACCACGATGCGTTTTGCTTCCGTGGGATGAGATGTTAGCACAGGTTCAACCTCAATCTGGGAAAGCCTTTCAACAATTTCGTTTTGTGAAAAGCCCGAATTTTTCAATTCTGCAAAAGTATGAGCCCAGCTTCCGTTTATACTTTGCGGCCCTTGCTGTTGCTGCTTATTACGTCTGCTTTGCACGGCCCAGTTTACTTCGCATAAATTTAACATCTGAAAACAGATAGAATAAAGCTGAATTACTTTTTGTTCCTGATCAAATGCGGGTGCTGGCACATCACTATTTATCCAGGGCATGAAGGCTATAAGAGATTTTTCGTTGTTTTCTTCCAACACTTCTGCAAAACATTCGAGCAAAAAATGTAAGTCGGAGTAAGGTTTGCCAACCTGTTGTATGTTTTCGTTCAATACTTGATTCATATAGTATCTTTTAAATTATAAACACAGCCAACAGCAGCATTGTTGCAGTTTGTGAGCTCGCAAATTAATTGCTTAGCAAGTATAGAGGAAATTTTTCACAAAATCTTATTTAGTGTCAGCAAGAAAACGTCAATTTTTTTGTTATGCTTGCCATAAAAATGCCCTCGTTCGGCTTAG
>JANXXY010000274.1 GCA_025350365.1 Bacteroidales bacterium
CAATCATTTTCAAATTTTCTCATTTTCAAATTTTCAAATTTAACGAAGTGTTGTTTATGCCAGCTCATAAAATAATAAATGTTCTTTGTTCAGTTTTTATTTTCCAAAATTTTCACCAGTCTAATGCATTATTTAACCAAATCACCAACACCATCCAGCACATAATGAGGTCGATAAGGAAAGTAGTCGAGCATGTCTCTGGTTGTTATACCGCTTAAAACCAGACAGGTATCTATTTCTGATTCTACACCTGCAATAATATCGGTATCCATGCGATCGCCAATGATAATGGTTTCGTCAGCAGTGCATTCCAGTTTTTTTCGTGCTATGCGCATCATCAGTGGGTTAGGCTTTCCAATGAAATAGGCTTTCCTACCTGTCGACATCTCGATGGGCGCAATCAATGCTTTGGTGGCCGGAACAATTCCCTCTTCTACCGGTCCTGTAACATCGGGATTGGTGCCTATCAGCTTAGCTCCTCTAATTACAAGATTTACGGCATGTGCAATTTTTTCGAAACTATAGGAATGAGTTTCGCCCATCACCACATAATCAGGGTCAACGTTATTCATGGTATAACCAACATTATACAGGGCATTGATCAGTCCAGCATCACCAATAATATAGGCGCTTCCTCCCGGTTTTTGTGATGCCAGAAACGAAGCAGTAGCCAAAGCGCTGGTATAAAACACTTTTTCGTCCACTTCGATGCCCATTCGCATCAACTTATCTTTAAGTTCTTTTGGCGTGCGTTCGCTTGAATTGGTAAGAAAGATAAACCGTTTTTCTTCTTTAATCAACCAGTCGACAAATTCTTTCACACCAGGTAACAACCTGTTTCCATGATAAATTACTCCATCCATATCGCATATGAATCCTTTTTTGCTTTTAATACTTTCAATGATCTCTTTCATCTTTTTATTTCTACTCGTTAATCGTATCAAAGTTAATTCCTTTGCCTATCCGATCATAGAATATGCAGCCTTTATCTACTATTTCTTTTTCAACGGCCGAATCGAAGTTACAAATATCTAAAAAGATGTCATGGATGTTTTGATTAAATTTATTGTGAAAATTAACATCAGCCGGATGCATTTTTCCTGTGCTGTCAACTGCTTTAAAATAAAAGCCAAACATGGCAGTAAATAGTATCTTGTCATAAGGAAGATGCCGGTTAAATCCCTGTAAAATAGCTCCAAAAAGGCGATCTTCGCGACTAAGTTTACGGGGAAGATCACAACCTACCCGAAATATGGTGTCGCCAAGAGCTTTATTCTGAAATCGTTTGAGTAAATCATCAATATGAGATTCCAGGTCATTCATTGAGAAATCATTCCGATACATTTCGACCAATATATTAGCCGATTGCATCATGACAGCCCTGGTAAACTGATACAATTTTTTAACCTCGAGCGCTTGCCAAAGATAAATGAGACCAGGATCGTAAACATACCCAATATAGGCTACCGTGGCATGTCCTAAATTATGAATAAACGATTTACGATCGACCCATGCTTTCATATTTTCTTTAGGGGCAAGGCCTGAAACCTCCGGGATTGGATTTTTAAATCCTTTTTTATCCAAAATTAAGGTGTTGTAGGATTCTGCAAACACCTGCAATATATCCTCTTCCATATCTTCAGGTGTCATTAATGGAACCATTTTTCCAATGCTTGTTTCAACCAAACCAACATAATTATCCAACCGAAAAGTTTGAGGCAATAGTTCTTTTAGCTTGTGCTTGAAATATGCATCGGCATTACGCATGTTTTCTGCAATAATAATATCGATGGGACTGGCGGGTTTCAATTGATGTCTTTTTATAATTCCTTGAGCGATGAGCTTGAGTGCATCGGCCAATCCTTGCTGTCCCACTGAGATGGCAATCACACTGGAATCAGCAATTTCATCTGCTATATCTACTGTTTGACCCAGATGAATACCTCTGACATTTTTAATTTCGATTATTTCGTCGGATTTTTCTGATTTAACAATTACTTTATATGTTCGCCTGTGGTTAAGTTCGTTTATGATGGAATGGTTGATATCAATAAAAACCACCTCATAACCCGAACGGCTGAATAATTGACCAATAAAAGACCTGCCAATTTTTCCGGCACCAAATAACACCAGCTTTCCTTTAAATGGCATTCATTTATTTTTAATTTGATTCATATAATCTTGATAATAAGCTTTTATTTTTTCTGACTTTTCTCCCAAAGTCTTCTCAAAATATGTTCCTCCCAGATAAAAGCAAGCAAAACCACCGGATGCAACACCCCATGCACAAGCCTCTATTAGATCAGGTTTTTGCTCATTCTGCATTTGAGTTACAAAGGATGCCAGTATTCCACCAACGAAGTTATCGCCGCATCCGGTAGTATCTCCTGTATTGTCGGGGTTCATTTTCAATTCATTTTTTACTCTTTCGGAAACGGGTAGTTGGCCTACCGGAAGAGTTTTCATAGACCTTCCCGACGAATATATTGTGATTGGGTTTGCACCATGAGTGATAATGACGGCTTCGGTCTTTTTATCAATGAAAAATTCCATTGCTCCTTCTATTGTTGATTTTCCGCTAAGGCGTATAGCTTCTTCATAGTCGGTAATAAGCAAATCAATGAGTTCGTATGAATGATCGTTTTCGCCCATTGGCCACTGTTTGTGTGGGTTTCTTTGTTCATTTCGGAAATCATAAACAGTATTTACTACGGTGAATCGGCCACACTCTTTAGCATGGAATAGAACCTCCTGCAAATGATCGTGGATATTTGGTACCAATGCGGTTCCGCCAAACACACAGATATCGGCGGCGAAAAATGATTCATCAAGGTGTTCGGGAGTGAAATCCCAGGCAGCACCAATGTTGTTGATAAAGATCCGCTCGCCATGCCCTTCTGCGAAATCGGGATCGGAAATTACGTTAGTGTATGGTGTAGTGTTGCTTGTAATAGCAAAATTATTGATGTCAAGCGGTGTTTTTGATATCAGCCTTCGAAGATTTTTGCCATTTACATCGTTGCCCATAGCTCCGTAAAACAATACTTCCGTTTGAAGATGATATGTTAATTGAGCAGCATGTATTAGAGCAACAATGCATGGGCCTCCAATATTATAGGTGTCAGGAGCCTTACGACCGGAAACTTCGAATAGTACTTCTTCAACAGTTTTTCCTGCAAATTTTTCAAACTCATTGGTGAATACTAGTTTGCCGGGGGACAAACCTCCATCTCCAGCATTTTTCGACAAATAAGGTTGGATTTCTTTGTCGTGAAAGCGAACATTGTTAAAAAGGTTATCAATGAGCGCGCATCCAGTACCTGCAATGCGTATTTTTCGTAGCATTCTCTAGAGGTATTTAGCGTAATCGGACACTAATAAATTCACAGGCGCTTCGTTTTCAGTAATTACCGGAAAACGGCCTATTTTTTCGAGAAAACAATTGTCGTTGGAATCGTCGTTAACTGCCGACACCTCACCAACAAGTACTTTTCCTTTTCCTACTTCTCCATAAAACTTATGATAAACATATGGTTCCAGACAAATGCTTTCTCCGGGTTTCAAAATTATTTTTCCTCCCGCGTTTATGGTGGTAAGAATACCATCAACTTTCAAAGTCACCGATGAGGATTGATCTAATTTTTCCTGAGCATTTGCCATATATAATTCTAATACCAGGTTTCCACCTCCTCTGTTAATGATATCTTCCATTTTTTTCCAATGAAAATGCATTGGAGTTTCCTGATTTTCTTCTACAATCATTATTTTTTCGGCATAAGGCTTTTTGTCTCTTTTTATATTGCCATTGCGAAGTGTAAATAGAAATAATCCTCTTTTATAGAAGTCACCACTTCCAAAATCGGTGATGTCCCAGCCCATCATGTTTTCAACTACTTCCTCAACTACCGATTTGTGCAAAGTCCAATCAGCTGGTGTCCAATGTGCCCATGCGGGTAAGATAAAGCTTCTGACTGCCATAAATTCCTTGGCATTTCGGATAATTTGATTGATTTCACTACGATTCATAATGTATTTAAGGTTAGTAAATGTTATTTTGAATACAATTTTTTAGACCGCCTCAGAAATTTAAACTCCTAATTTATTTCGTTTCATATGCTCAGCTATAGTCCAGTTGGTATCGGGCACATGGCCTGCAAGAGGAACAATACGTTCGTGAATGGCATCGAGTATCCAACTTTCTTGTGGAAAAAAATATTCTTCCATTTCATAAGCCGGTGTTATCCAGTTTCTTGAACCAATTACTACGGGAGGAGCGTCGAGATCGTCAAAAGCAAACTCGGTGATGTTCGAAGCAATATCGCGTAAATACGATCCGCGGGCACATGCATCGCTTGCTAAAACTATCCGGCCGGTTTTCTTAACAGATTCAAGTACCAAATCGTAGTTAAAAGGTACTAAACTTCGTGCATCAATCACTTCGGCAGAAATACCGTATTTTGTCTGAAGCGTCTCTGCTGCTTTCATTGCTACATAAAGTGTCGATCCAACCGTAAGGATAGTAAGATCAGTTCCCTTGCGTTTGATATCCGGTTCACCAAATGGTATTTCATAATATCCTTCAGGAACACCTCCTTCGTGGAATTGTTCACCAAAGTCGTAAACACGCTGGCTTTCGAAGAAAACAACAGGGTCAGTTCCCTGAAGTGCGCTGTTCATTAATCCTTTTGCATCGTAAGGAGTCGTTGGAAAAACAACTTTAAGTCCCGGAACGTGTGCGATAAGCGACGACCAGTCCTGTGAATGCTGGGCGCCGTATTTTGAACCTACTGAAACTCTTATAACAACTGGCATTTTAATAAGGTTACCGCTCATGGCCTGCCATTTTGGTAACTGGTTGAATATTTCGTCGCCGCAGCGACCAATAAAATCGCAATACATAATTTCGGCAATTACTCGTCCACCAGCCATACCATAGCCAATAGCCGTGCCAACAATGGCGCCTTCGGCAATTGGTGAGTTAAATAAACGATGGTAAGGAAGAGCTTCGGTTAAACCACGATAAACGGCAAATGCACCACCCCAGTCACGGTTCTCTTCGCCATAAGCCACAAGAGTCGGATCCTTATAGAAGCGGTCAATCACTGCTTCGAAAATAGCGTCACGGAATTGAAATAATTTGGCTTTAGAAACTGGTTTTCCGTCTTTGTCCAGATGAAAGCGTTCCTTGGTCTTTAGGGATTTTACCCGTGGGTTTTCTTCGTATGTCAATAATACTTCGGGTTTGCGATCGTCAAATTTATCTACCGAACCATTCGAGAACATCATTTCGGCGATAGCTTCCGGATTAGCCACCATATTGATTCGCGGAGATATCGTATCGTCAATTGAAAGTTTCAGTATTTCGGTAATCTCATCAATTATTCCGGTACGAAGTCCAGCGAGAATATCTTGTCCTGCAATTTTGGCTTTCACCAATTCTTGTCCATATCCTAAAATAGAATCCACTTTCTGCCATGCTTCCACTTCTTCTTTGCTCCGGTATGACGAAGCATCTGAAGGCGAGTGTCCGCTGTAACGATAAGTGAGTGTGTCAAGTAATACAGGCCCCTTTTTATCCAGAAGGATTTTCTTTTTGCGTTTAAAGGCATCAATTACTGCCAGGGGATTAAATCCGTCGACACGTTCGGCGTGCATCATATCGGCATTTACACCTGCACCCAAACGAGCAACAATTCCGTAACCCATAGTTTCACCGCTGGTTTGACCTCCCATACCGTATTGATTATTCATACAGTTAAAGATAATTGGCAAACCACCCCGATGAGATTCTTCCCATAACTGTGTGTATTGATCCATCGTGGCAAATGATATTCCTTCCCAAACAGGTCCGCATGCCATGGAAGCATCGCCAATGTTACATACAACAATGCCTGGCTTTTGATTTACTTTTTTGAAGAGAGCCGCGCCAACAGAAATATCGCCTGAACCACCTACGATGGCATTGTTTGGATATACGCCAAAAGGAGTAAAGAATGCGTGCATCGATCCGCCTAACCCTTTGTTGAAACCGTTTTCGCGGGCAAAAATTTCGGCCAACGTTCCATACAGTAAAAATTTAATAGCCAGTTCTTTCACATTACCTTTGTGACTTTTTTCAACAACTGCAAGAACCTTTCCTCCGAAATAACCGTTCATTACTTTCATCAGATCCGCATCCGAAAGCTGATGAATGGCCGAAAGACCTTTGGCAAGAATTTCGCCGTGGCTGCGGTGCGATCCGAAGATGTAATCATCCACGGTAAGGTTATAAGCCATACCAACAGCCGACGCTTCCTGACCCATCGAAAGGTGGGCAGGCCCCGGATGATTGTAGGCTATGCCACGATATTCGTTTTTGATCTTAATCTCATTGATCATGTTTTCAAATTCGCGGATAACAACCATATCCCGGTAAATGCGGACAAAATCGTCATTCGAGAAATTCTTTCTTTCGTCCTCTATACTTTTGCTGTATTGATTTAATGGAATGGTTCCAAAGGTTAGTTTACCTGATTTCCGAACATCTTTTGGATCTATAAATAGTGACTTGGGCATACTTTTATAATTTTATATTTTATATTTTATATTTTTTATTTCAAGATTTATATTTTTGGAATCTTGAAATATTTGAATTATATCGTTTCGTTAAAATTTTCAATCTGGTTCTTAATCTCTCTTAAAAACAGTGTAGCAGGGCCTCCATCAATGGCCCGATGATCGTAAGTGAGCGACAAACCAATGACAGGAATAAAACCAAAAGCTCCGTTTCCTAAATCGGCTGGTCGTTGA
>JANXXY010000278.1 GCA_025350365.1 Bacteroidales bacterium
GAAATAGGTGTCTCACCGTTATCGGCTTGCTGGCGATATTTTTCGTAATCCGTAATATTTCCATTTTTTTTGTCAGCCTGCGGGACGGTATTGTTAGCAGTTTGCTTATTAACGTCATTTTTTCCGGGAGAATAGTATAAATCATCATTTCCCGATCTGGCAAAATAACTGGAAGAACAAGCACTAATAACCAGTGCAATGATAAGTGGTACAATAATTTTTGCTTTCATGACTCGTCCTCCGATTAGTTAGATGTAATTTTTTAATTCAAAATTATTTACTTTGCAAGTATAATTATTCAAATCAAACTATACAAATACTATACCAAAAAACAATATGGCAAAAGAAATTACAAGCAGAGCAGAAAACTATTCTCAGTGGTACAACGATTTGGTGATAAAAGCAGGATTAGCTGATAACTCGGCCGTAAGAGGATGTATGGTAATAAAACCATATGGCTACGCGATATGGGAAAAAATTCAGGGTGTTCTTGATAAGATGTTTAAGGACACAGGTCATTCCAATGCCTATTTCCCTCTCTTAATTCCAAAATCGTTTTTTAGTAAGGAAGCCAGCCATGTTGAAGGATTTGCCAAGGAATGCGCTGTGGTGACCCATTACCGGTTAAAAAACGACCCTAACGGCAAAGGAATAGTTGTTGATGAAGATGCTAAATTAGAAGAGGAGCTTATTATTCGCCCAACTTCTGAAACAATCATATGGAACACATATAAAGGTTGGATTCAATCTTATCGTGATCTTCCTTTATTAATTAATCAGTGGGCTAATGTTGTACGTTGGGAAATGCGCACCCGGCTTTTCCTTCGTACCTCCGAATTTCTTTGGCAAGAAGGACATACTGCTCACGCCACTCAGGAAGAGGCGTTGGAGGAAACATACAAAATGGTGAATGTGTATGCCGATTTTGCCGAAAACTATATGGCTGTTCCGGTGATTAAGGGAGTGAAAACATCGAACGAACGGTTTGCCGGAGCTATAGACACCCTGTGTATCGAAGCATTGATGCAGGATGGAAAGGCTTTGCAATCAGGAACTTCGCACTTTTTGGGGCAAAATTTCTCCAAAGCATTTGATGTGAAATTTACAAATAAGGAAGGCAAACTCGATTATGTGTGGGCTTCCTCCTGGGGCGTTTCAACCCGATTAATGGGTGCGCTTATTATGGCGCATTCGGATGATAATGGGTTAGTATTACCTCCTAAATTGGCTCCAATACAGGTTGTTATAGTGCCAATTTACAATAAACCAGAGCAGTTAGCTGTTATTTCCGAAAAAGTTTTACCTTTAAAAAAACAATTGGAGGAAAAAGGAATTTCGGTTCAGTTCGATGTTAGGGACAATTTTAAACCGGGTTATAAATTTGCAGAACATGAATTAAAAGGAATTCCTATTCGTATGGCCATCGGGCCGCGGGATGTTGAAAACAATACCCTGGAAATTGCACGCCGTGATACACTGGAGAAAAAAACCATCGCATTTAATGAGACAGTTGATTATGTGGTTACTCTACTGGATGAAATTCAGAATAACATATTTCAGAAAGCTTTAAAATTTAGAGAGGAGAGTACATATAAAACTGATTCGTACGAGGAATTTAAGGAACTACTCGAAAAGGGCGGTTTTATTCTTGCTCATTGGGATGGAACTTCCGAAACTGAAACGTTGATTAAGGATGAAACCAAAGCAACTATCCGGTGCATTCCGTTTGACAACCCTCTTGAGGAAGGAAAATGCATAAGAACAGGAAACCCCTCATCACAACGGGTATTATTCGCAAGAGCATATTAGCAAAAGTTGCTGGTTACTAGTTAATTGTTAATGAAAAAGCGACTAGTAACCAACAATCGGCAACAAGTAACCAACAACCATCAACTAAATGAACCAAGTCGATAAAAAGGAACTAATTCTAAAAACAATTTCGGAGAAGTCGGTCATCAAACAACAAGTTTACGATAAAACATTTTCGACTTTTTCAACCATCAAAAGTGCTTTGAACTCCATTTCGGCAAATTTCAATGCAAACCTTAACGACATAGATAAACGAGTATATCTGCAATACAGGGATAATGGAGAATTTGATGCTCAGTTAAAAGTAGCCGGAGACCTGTTGGTTTTTAGTATGCATTCCAATGCCTTCGAGTTTGACCGCAATCACCCGGTGTGGCAATTATCATATGTTAAAAATAATCCGTATTCCTCTATTTGTGGAATGATTAGCATTTATAACTTTTTATATGATTCGTTTCGCTATAGCCGTGATGAGGATTTAGGATATCTGGTTGCACGTATTTTTGTGAATAAAGATGGCCTGTATTTTGTTGAAGGAAAGAGACAAATGGGCAATTGGTGCAATAATTTCGGATCATCTCAAATTGATGACGAAGTACTTCGCGACATTATTTATTCTGCTATTCAGTATTCTCTTGAATTTGACCTTTTAGTACCGCCTTATGATAACGTGAAAATAGTATCGGTATCCCAGATAAATTCAAAAATTGAATCGTGCAGATTACAAACAGGTAAACGATTGGGTTTTACTTTCAATTCAGATGATATTTCATAAAACTATTATATTATCAGTGCTTTACGAATTAATATAGTTTTTTTCACTGGTGCGGCAATTCTTTTGTTTTTCAACTCTTTTGCCGGATATAGTCAGGAAGATACGTATTCCAAAATTAAGCTGGATTCTGTTGTCTTGAAAAAAGGACAAGTACTGATTATTCACGATAAAACGTATCTTGTTAAACGAGATACTGTAGTGGTTATTCCGGCTTCAGTAAAATACAGCATTAAAAGAAACAGGGGCGATTTGTTTTACAGTAATCTGGAACAAAGAGTAACCAAACGAAAATGGACAAGAGAACTACATAACATCATTATTAATACCAATCACAAAACTGTAAATTCCGATTCACTTAAAACCAGTTTAGCAGTAAATCAATTTGTTTCTTATGCTGGTCGTCCCATCCGGCACATAAAAATTAAGCAGTTAGATGTTTTTGGACCTACCATTTTAGATACAACACGATATCCTAAATCGTGGATTGAAAGAACAGGGAATAAAATGCATTTTACGTCCAAAAAGTACCTGATAGTAAATAATTTGCTTTTTAAGGAAGGAGATCATGTAACACCTGAGACTTTGGCTGATAATGAACGTATACTTCGTGGCTTGCCATATCTTGAAGACGCTTTTATATCAGTGCATTCGGCTGGCGAATTAAACGATTCCGTTGATATAATGGTTATTACTAAGGATGTATGGTCTGAAGCTTTTAATATTCAAGTTAATAACATTTCTACAGGTAGGTTTCAATTTTGGGATCGTAATATTTTTGGTTTCGGTAATGAAGTGCAAAACAACATTCCGTGGGACTCACGTAAACATCAAATAATTGGTTATGATGGTAATTATAAGATAAATAACATTGCAGGTACTTTCATTAATGCGAAATTTTTGTATTTAAATAGTTTTAATTCTGAATCGATTGGTTTAAGTCTCGACCGCAATTTTATTACTCCAAATATCAAATATGCCGGAGGGTTTTTGATTGAAAACACAATTACCAAAACGTATTTTAATGAGGATACGGCTTTTCGCGATATTCCATTGAAATACAATAAATATGATGGCTGGATCGGTCGGTCTTTTGCCATTAGTAACCACAATAGCTTCTCAAAGTTACGGCAGAATATTACTTTTTTGGCTCGTATATCACATGATCGTTTTATTAAACGACCCAAAATAACTGAGGATTCATATTACCAGTTTCAAAATAAAACTATTGTTTTGGGAACTATTTCTTACGCAAGGCAAAGTTTCTTTAAAAGTAATTTAATATACAATTTTGGTAGAACTGAAGATATTCCGGTAGGTACACAAGTGCAGTTTACTTTTGGAATAGAAAATAATGAATTTTTTAGACGTAAATATTATAGCAATAATATCAAGTTTGGAAAGTTTTTAGGAAATTTTGGATATGTGTATAACGCATTTGCAATTGGGGGGTTTGTAAACAATGCAAATAAACCGGAGCAAGCTGTATTTGAGGCTTCTACAAACTATTTTACGAATTTATTTACTGTTGGGCGGTTTCATTTTCGACAATTTGTAAATTTGTCTTATACTAGGGGTATTCATCGGTATAGTAATGAGTATTTAACTATTAACAGAGAGTTTGGTATTACCGGGTTTATGAATGATTCCGTAACAGGCAGCCGACGCTTTAATATACATTGGGAAACTGTAAGCTTTACCCCATGGTATGTTTATGATTTCAGGTTTGTTTTATTCGCTTTTGCTGACCATTCGTGGATTAAGCAAAATGGTGGTTCAATTTTCGACCGTTGGCCTTATACCGGTATCGGTTTTGGTATAAGAATCCGTAACGAAAGGTTGGTATTCAATACAATCCAGATTCGGTTTACCATATACCCTAACATTCCGCTCAATTCCAAGAGCGAATTTTTTGAAATGTCGGGTGAGCCATTGCTCAATCCTCCAACATTTGCTCCCAAGGCACCGGAACTTCTAAAGTATCAATAAAAAATATTAGGTTTTTGGTATTAAAAACTACTTTTTTTAAACCATTATTTCATTTTAAAATCATTGCATTTTTATTAAAATTTACAATTTTTTAATGTGAATTTAACTATAATGATAGAAAGCTTTAGTAATTTTAAATAGAATAATTATTTTGTTAATATCACGTTAATACTTTAATAGTTAGGTGCATTAACTTTAAAAGGAAGAGTATGGGAAATTTTAGTTTTGATTTTTTTCCTGTGATAGTGTTTGTAATATTTCTATTAATTCATATGATTGTGGGAAAAAAAAATTCAAATGCCCAACCTGAAGGTAACGGATTTGAATAATAATTATTATATATTACTCTCCCTAATGCCTTTCATAAAGGAAGCAATAGGAAATTTCATAATTTCTGATACCATAATATGGTCTTTTCCATAAATGTGTTTCTCTTCCGGAAAAACTATCCAATTTTCAGGCGCTTTATCCGGTAAAATTAAACGTGTGTCTGCCCAATCTATTTCCGAGATATTCTTCTTCTCTTTTAATAACGTTGTGTAAAGCGGAACAACCACAATATACCATATGTTATAGTCGGTTCTGGCAAATGCTAATATATTCTCGGTATATTTTCCAACTGTTTGTATTGGTATGTATTGCCCGGAAATAAAAAAATCAGGATTCAAAGCTCTTTCTTTCATCAACAGATGAGTAACCCACATTTTTATTTGTCCGTTTTCTCTATTGTGATACAGGTTTTGAAAGAATGTTTCCGGGTTGTCCTGATGTTCTTTTAATAGTATTTTCAGCATTACTTCCCGTTGCTTAAAATTTACCAATTGTCGGTTGTCCGGATCAACCAGCGTCAAATCCCATAGCTCAGTTCCTTGATAGAAATCTGGTATGCCGGGGCAAGTGGCTTTCAACATCAATTGGGTTAAGGAATTGTTGATTCCATAAGCCGCAATTTTTTGCTGAAATGGTAAAAAACTCGTTAGAAAATCACTTTCCGGTGCGATTATTTTATGGATGAAATCTAAAATTGCTTTTTCATAGACTGCATTTGGTTTGGTCCAGTTGCTATTTGTTTTAGCTTCTCGTAAGGCTTTCACAAGATAATTGTTAATTCTTGTCAGTATGATTTCATCAATTTTGCCTTTGAATGGAAAAATGCCTGTTAATGTTTGGTAGATAAAGTATTCCTCGTTAGCATTTGGCACATCTTTAGAGTTAATTTGGGTTTTGTGGGGTGAATTAATTTCAATCCATTGATTTACCATTATTATCCATTCATCGGCTATTTCACTTATTATATTTAAACGAGCCCTCACATCTTCCCCTCGTTTAGTGTCGTGAGTTGATGTTGCGTTCATGGTCACCGGTGTTTTTTTCTGACGAAGTAACATTGCCTCATGAAATTCTTTAACTGAAATTCCTTCAGCATTGGTTGAATCACCTACTTCATTGTGGGCAATAAAACTATTATAATTATACATCACTGTATCTTCCACCCCTTTGGCCATAAGCGACCCGGTAAACTGCATGCAACGCAGAAAAAACTCCAATGCTTTCTTTTTAACATTATCGGTTAAATGTTTTTGATTGAGGAATATATTTTGTAGTATTTCCAAAGCTTTAATAAGCAAGGGCATTCGCGAACCTGCATGATCAATCATTAATTTTACGACATTCTTATCTTCAGCTGTTAACGGGTAATTATAAGAATATAACTTGTAACGGGGACATGCTAACAAAAATTCACCAATGGCCTCTTTCATTAATCCGGGGGTAATGTCACTTTCTATTCCATAAGTTACAAAACCGCCTTTGTCAAACATTCTAAAGAGATTATCCAAATCTCCTTGCATGCTTTGGTTAAGGATTAATTTTTTCTTTTGATAGATAATTTCTAACGGATTCTCAATAGTTCCTGTCAGATTCTGATAATACTTATTTAGTATATGGTAATTTTTATTGTAGGTAAGCAAATTGTTAACCGTAGCTAAAAAATCATACCCGGTAGAACCTTGTATGGGCCAATTATTTATCAATTCTTCGCTATGTTGCAATATTTTTTCCGCCACAATATAGGTATCATTGCCAGTAAGTCTCCTTAATTTATCGAAGTATTGAGTTGGTTTCATCAGTCCATCAATATGATCGATGCGTAACCCCTTATATTTTTTAGTCTCAACTAATTTTTTAATGTAAGTATGATATTCGTCAAACACACTTTCTAATTCCATCTTAAGACTAATAAGGCTGTTTACGGTAAAAAATCGGCGATAATTCAAGTGTTTTTCTGTATCCTGCCAATGGCAAAGTGAATAATGTTGTTTATTCAACAGCTTTTTGAGTTGCGTAGTATTGTTATTAACAGCTTCTATTATCAAAGGCGCCTGGTATGTAAATTGCTCATAATGCTTAGTATGAGTTACATGTTTAAGGTTTGGTAGAATTCCGGGGACAATGGAAGTTAGCGTTTCAATATTTATTGGAAAAGAGTAATCGTAATAAGTAAAAACAAAATGTTTTTTCCTCCAGGCAAGTTTAATTTCACCCTGTTCAATAGCATCTTCCATTGTATTACCTAAAACGGGTATCATCACCTTTTCTCCAAAATGAGGATGGGCAAAATCAATATCAAAATAGTTTGCATATTTCGATAATTTCCCATTCTCCAACACATCCATTAACCAGGTATTATTATCATGAAAAGCCATATGGTTAGGCACAATATCCTGCATCCAACCTATATTTCTATTTTTTAAAATATTAATTATTTCATCAAATTCTGCCTCACTGCCAATTTCAGGATTAATAAAATTAGGGTCAACCACATCATAACCATGCATACTGCCCGGTACAGCCTCAAAAACAGGGCTTGCATAAATGGTGCCAATGCCAAGCAAAGAAAAATAGTCAATATTGTCAATAAGCTGTTTAAAGGTATAATCCTTATTGAATTGAATGCGGTAGGTAGATACAGGGTTATACATAGAAATTACTATTATTCAATTGATTACACCTTCACATTAGAGAATACAAGAATTGATTTTGCTTTTATTTTAATCCGTTCTTCCCAAGGTTTTGTTTGCGTATTGTTCCAGTTTTCCTCTGCTGAATCCATCAGCATGTATAACGAGTTGTTTACAGCTGGTAAATCAATTGTTACATCGTCTGCTTCAAAATTCATTATACATATGATCATATTTTCGAGATATTGACGACGAAGAACAATGATATTTTTATTATTTATAACGTTAGCTTCAACTCCTTGTCTATTCGTATTTTTTAGGACGGGGTGATGTTTTCTCAATCGAATTAATTCTTTATAATACTCAAAAAGTCTTAACTGTTGCTCTATTTGATTGTCCCACTGAAGTTTTGACCGGTTAAAAGTTTCCAGCGATTGTGGATCAGGTACATCACCACCATCCATAAAATGGGTAAACTCATTTTTACGACCTTCGCTCACCAAACGAATCAAATTCTCATCTTCATGACTTGTGAAATATAAGAAGGGATTGGTTTCACCATATTCTTCGCCCATGAAAAGAAGTGGAGTAAAAGGGCTCAAAAGCATAGCCCCTGCTATAAGTTTTAAGGTTTCGTAATCCACTAGTGTACTCAAACGTTCACCGAGCATGCGGTTACCAATCTGATCGTGGTTTTGAGTAAAAACTACGAATTTGTAGCCAGACAAATCTTTTGTTTTAGAGCCAAATCTTTTTTTACGATAAGGAGAATAAATTCCATCATAAACGTATGCCTCATTAAAAGACTTAACAAGATCCCAGACATTATCACCAAAGTCAGAATAATATCCATTCTTTTCTTTGGTTACCAGGGCATGGATAGCATGGTGAAATTCATCACACCATTGAATATCAATGCCGTAACCGCCTTTTTCAGAAGAATTAATGTAACGTACATCGTTAAGGTCTGACTCTGCAATTAAGAAATGACGTTTCCCGGTTAGATCATTTAATGTTGTTACATATTCTTTTAATTCCTGAAGAATATGTTTGGCGCTAAAATCTTTGATAGCATGCACAGCATCAAGCCGGAGACCATCAATATGAAAATCACGCAGCCACATCAATGCGTTTTCAATGTAATATTCTCTAACGCCATCGCACCATTCATCATCAAAGTTAATGGCATTACCCCAGGGAGTTTTATATTTACCGGTAAAATATGGACCAAATTGTGTAAGGTAATTTCCTTCAGACCCCACATGATTAAAAACCACATCGAGTATAACCGCTATACCTTGCTGATGACAAGCATCAACTAAGTTTTGCAGGCCTTTCGGTCCTCCATACGAATTTTGAACCGCAAAAGGGAATACACCATCATATCCCCAGTTTCGTGTTCCCGGAAATTGAGCAACGGGCATTATTTCAATCGCATTAATGCCCAAATCCTTCAAGTATTTTAATTTACCTGAAATTCCATCGAAATCACCGGTTTGTGTGAAAGTTCCAGTATGTAATTCATATATTATAAGGTCATTAGTAGATATACCTTTCCATTCCTTATCGTTCCAGTGGTAATTATGTAAATTATATGCTTCAGAGATTCCATGAACACCATGAGGTTGGTATAACGAAGAAGGATCAGGGAAACACTTTTGATCAACCATAATCTGATAATTATCTCCTTCATTTATATCCAATGAATTTGCTTCCCAATAACCAAAATCTCCCTTATTTAACGATACTAAATTTTCTTTATTAATTACAATAAAGATGTTTTCTGCCAGTGGACTCCATACCAATATATCTGCCGTTGACGTAGAAGTGAAATTTAATCCTAACCTTCGTCTTTCTATATTTTGAAGCATCAGCTGTTTCTTTCGGTTTTACGCATTAAAATCATCACAGATCTTCCCATCACATTAATTTCTTCACCGGCTTTTACCTGCGATTTTCCTTCCGCATCAAATGAACCCTCGTATGTATCAATTATTTTTAACCAGGAGCGGCCCCATCTTTCGGCGGGGAGTTTATAAACAACTGTTTCGTAATGGGAGTTAAACATAATGTAAAAACTATCATCATATATTTTTTCTCCTTTTTCTGTTAGTTCGTTTAATTCATCACCGGAGAGGAAAATGCCTAACGATTTGGCATATGTTGTGTTCCAAGCCTCATCGGTCATAGGTTCACCTTCAGGTAAAAACCATTCAATGTCTGTTACTCCTTTTCCTTTTATTGATTTATGCTGAAACCATTTTTTCCGGCAAAAAACAGGATGATCCATTCGGAAGTGTATTAATCGTGCACAGAATTCAAGCAACTCGTCATCTTTAATTTTCCAATCTAACCACGAAATTTCATTATCCTGGCAATAGGCATTGTTATTTCCTTTTTGTGTGCGGCCTAGTTCATCGCCAGCTACCAACATAGGAACACCCTGAGATAAAAATAAAGTGGTTAAAAAATTTCGTATTTGTTGTTTTCTTAATTTATTTATCTCTTCATTATCCGTTGGTCCTTCGGCACCACAATTCCACGACCGGTTATGATCCCCGCCATCCTCATTGTTATCGCCATTTGCCTCGTTATGTTTATCATTATACGATACCATATCCATGAGGGTAAAACCATCATGTGCAGTAATAAAATTGAGGCTTGCCGTAGGCGTACGAGAGTCACTTACATACAAGTCGGAACTCCCGGTAAAACGGTAAGCAAATTCAGGAAGCATTTGATCGTCACCTTTCCAGAATTGGCGTAGACCGTCGCGATATTTTGCATTCCACTCCATCCAGCCTGCCGGAAAATTTCCTACCTGAAAACCATTTTCTCCAACATCCCAAGGTTCGGCAATTAGTTTAACCTGCGATAAAATTGGATCCTGATGTAATATATCAAAAAACGCACTCCATTTATCCACATCAGCGAACTCACGTGCCAAAGCGGTTGCCTCATCAAACCGGAACCCATCAACATGCATTTCGGTAACCCAATAACGGAGGCTATCCATTATAAGTCTGAGTGTTGTGGGATGTACGGTATTCAAGGTGTTTCCTGTACCGGTATAATCCATATAATATCTTTTATCATCCTCTGTTAAGCGGTAGTATGAAATATTGTCTATTCCACGAAAACTTAACGTGGGTCCCAGGTGATTTCCTTCAGCAGTATGATTATAAACAACATCAAGAATAACCTCGATACCTGCTGCATGTAAGGTTTTAACCATTTCCTTAAACTCCTTAACTTGTTCTCCTGATTTTCCAGAACTTGAATACCGATAGTCAGGGGCAAAATAGCCAATGGTATTATAGCCCCAAAAATTTGTAAGTCCTTTATCTAATAAATAACCGTCTGCAACAAATTGATGAACAGGCATTAATTCTATTGCGCTAATGCCCAGCGATTGAAAATATTTAATCGATTCAGGGTGAGATATCCCTGCATAGGTACTTTTTATACTGTCGGGTATATTTGGCGCTAAGTGCGTAAAACCTTTTGTATGTAGCTCATAAATAACTGTTTTATGTAAGGGAATATTTAAAAGTCGATCGCCCTGCCAATCAAAAGTGTTGTCAATAACCACACATTTGGGTATATAAGGGGCGCTATCGGTTTCATTATAGGACAAATCTTCATCTTTGTGGTTTAAAATATATCCAAATACAGCCTCGTTCCATTCAATCTCCCCATTAATAGCCATAGCATATGGGTCGATAAGTAATTTATTCGGATTAAATCTATATCCATTCTGGGGCTCATATGGTCCATATACCCGATAACCATACTGCTGCCCCGGTTTTAAACCAGGGATATATACATGCCAGCTACCATGCGTTCTCTCGTTAACACTTATGCGTGTTTCTTTACCGTTAGAATCAAAAAAGCACAATTCAACTTTTTCAGCATTTTCAGAAAATAGTGCAAAATTGACTCCTTTTCCGTCATAAGTTGCTCCCAACGGGTATGGATTTCCAGGCCAGGTTATTGTTTTATCCGCCATAAATTCTGTTTAAATAAGTGCTATTAGTTATAATGACAAAGTTGCTACCTTAATTTTAGAAATTATTACACGATAATTTAAATAACTTATATAATTCCCACAATTTTCTCTTGCACCGTATGGCGTAAAATTAAAATCTTTAATGTAGTGGAAATGATATAAATTATTTAAAATCAAGCGTAACATTTTTCTGCTAATAGCATACCACCTTTGTTATGATTTTCGATAACTTAATAACTGCGTAAATGGCAAAATTTTTAAATACAAGGCTTAAAAAAATTTCTTTTATTGTAACTGGATTCATCATCGTTACAGTTATCATAGTTATTTTAATGCTTTCACCCATTACAAAATACTTGATTGAGAAGTATGATGTAAAATATACTGGAAGGCAAATTAAAACAGGTTTGGTTTATATAAATCCATTTACCGGTTATGTTTATATTGGCAATTTTAAAATTTTTGAACCAAAAAGTGGACTCAATTCTGAACAAAGCGATAGTGTTTTCTTTTCAGCAAAGGGGATAAGTATTAATTTATCGCTGACTAAATTGTTTTCAAAAACAATCGAAATATCCGAATTCACATTAGACCAGCCAAAGGGAATAATTATTCAAAACAAAAAGGATTTTAATTTTAATGATTTGGTTAAAAAATTCAGTTCCAAAGATTCAGTCCCAAAACAATCGTCTTTTCATGTTAATATTCTTAATATAAAAATTAAAAATGGTGAGTTCTATTATCATGAAAAACAAATACCTATAAACTATTCTATAAAAAAAGTCAATTTTGAAAGTTCAGGTAAGTATTGGAACGCTGATACCATGGCTGTAAAATTTTCCTTCTTCTCCGGAACGGGCAGCGGGAGTGTCAATGGCAATATTACAGTTGACCTTAAAAACCTTGATTATCGCCTTGCCATTGTCATTGAGAAGTTTGATATGACAATTATTGAACAATACCTCAAAGATTTAGCTAATTATGGTCACTTTAGTGCCACTTTGGATGCCAATATACGATCGAAAGGAAATTTTAATGATGTGGAACGTGTTACAAATTCAGGCTTGCTGGTAATTAACGATTTTCATTTCGGCAAAGATTCAAAAGTGGATTATGCTTCGTTTGATAAACTAGCCATAGCGATTAATGAGCTTAGCCCGCGCAAGCATATTTATTCTTACGATTCAATCTCGCTCAGTCATCCAAATATAAAATATGAACGTTATGATTATTTAGATAATTTTCAAAGGATGTTTGGGGAAAAAGGGGTCAACATTTCGGCAGTTAAAGAAGACCCTGCAAAATTCAACCTTATTCTTAAAATTGCAGATTATATTAAAGCAATGGGCAAGAATTTTTTGAAGAGCGATTTTAAAATCAATCGATTGGCAATTTACAACGGTGTTTTAAAATTTAACGACTACTCTCTCAGTGAAAAATTTTCGATGGAAGCAAATCCCCTCAATGTATTTGCCGATTCCATTGATAAGCATCGTAAACAGGTGGGAATTACGCTTAAATCAGGTATTCAACCATACGGAAACATTATGATTGCTCTTAAAATAAATCCAAGAGACAGCAGCGATTTCGACATGAAATATCGACTTCAAAATTTACCTCTTTCATTATTTAATCCGTACCTGATAACCTATACGTCCTTCCCGGTGGATAGGGGTAGTATAGAATTCAATGGTAATTGGAATGTGAGAAATGGAATGATAAAGAGCGATAACCACCTGTTAGTGATAGACCCGCGTGTAGGCAGACGGTTAAAAAATAAATTTACAAAATGGATTCCCTTACGTCTTGTCATGTTTTTTGTACGCGAACGTGGCAATGTTATTGATTATCAAATTCCGGTTACAGGAAACTTAAAAGATCCCAAATTTCATTTGCATGACGTAATCTTTCATACACTGGAAAATATTTTTGTTAAGCCGGTAGCAACGCCTTACATAGCGCGCGTGAAAACTACAGAAAATGAAATTGAAAAATCCCTCACTTTAAAATGGAAAATAAGACAAGCCACAATGGAGCGTAATCAAGAAAGGTTTATTAATAAAATGGCGGATTTTCTAAAAAATAACCATGATGCTTCAATAGTTGTTTATCCCATACAGTATGCAGAAAAAGAAAAAGAAAACATTCTGTTTTTTGAAGCTAAGAAAAAATATTTTTTGGTGTCGAACAAGATACAAACGATAAGTAAAGATGATTCCATAAAGGTGGATATGATGTCAGTAAAAGACTCACTATTTGTGAAATATCTTAATAGACATCTAAAAGATTCGATGCTTTTTACCATTCAGGAAAAATGCAGTAAATTTATTGGTCTTGGTATTGTGAATGGTAAATTCAAACAATTAAACGACGAAAGAGAAGCAGCCTTTATTTTTCATTTTAAGGAAAAAGCTGTTGAAAACCGTGTAAAAATTAACACTGCCGAAAATACTATCCCATATAACGGATTTTCGTTTTTTAAAATTGTTTACAATGGTGAATTTCCGAAATCCTTAATAAACGCCTATCAGCAAATGAAAGAATTAAACAATGTGTCTCCCAGAAAAACATTTAAAAAGGAGCGAAACAAAAATGAAAAAACTCTCTGAAAAATATCATCTTCAGATTCGGTGATGATTCCAAGTCAAAATAATAAAACAAGCCTGGATAAATCCTAAAGCAGAACGGCTACAAATAAAATTTTTTAAATAATAGCCACGAATAAACGAATATTTTATTCGTAGCTATATAACAATTATTTCAAACAATTTTTATTTATTCTTTCGTGCATTCTTGGCGTGTTTTTCATGGGTTAATAAGGTTGTTCATTATGATTATTTTTTTCTACCAAGATATAATATTGAAAAATAAGGTTTTCAACAATCTTTTCGGTTAACAATGTAATTCAATGTAATTCAATGTAATTCTACATATTTCTATTTATTTCCATTTATTTCAATTGTATTTCAATGTATTTCAATGTATTTAAATTTATTTCCATTTATTTCCATTTATTTCCATTTATTTCCATTTCAATGTATTTAAATTTATTACGCCGGAAGAAAAACGGAAAAAGTAGCGCCGATGCCGGGTTTACCGTTTGCAGTAATAAACCCATTGTGGTTTTCAACTATTTTTTTGCAAATTGAAAGTCCGATGCCCGAACCAGGGTATTCTCTTTTATGAGGCAATTGGTGAAAGAGAACAAAAATGTCTTCGGTATATTGTTGTTCAAAACCCAATCCGTTATCCGTTACCGTAATTTTGAAATACATTTTATCGTTATCTGTTTTAAGAATCGGATAATCTCTGGCAGTTATTTTTATGCACCCAATATTTATTATCGGGGAAATATTCGGTTTGCAATATTTTAACGCATTGCCGATTAAATTTGCAAATAATTGCTGAATTTGAAATGGAATCACCTCCAGAATAGGCAACTGAGTAGATTGTATAACAGCATTTTTTTCTTCAATAGTTTGTGCTAATTCTTGTTTCACGTTTTCAAGTAAAAGATTGCAATCGGTTTTGACAAAAACTTTGTCAGTTTTATTAGTACGCGAAAATAAGAGCAAGTCGTCGATAAGTTTTCGCATGCGAATGGCAGATGCTATAATTTTTTCAAAATATTCTTTGCCAGTTTCCGACAAACTGAATGCTTCTTTTTCAGAAATAAGCGATATGAATGTCTGTATTTTTCGTAATGGTTCCTGCAAATCGTGACTTGCTACATGGTTAAAGGATTCTAATTCCTTAATAATTATTTCTAATTCCTGATTTTTCTCTTCTAATGCTTTATTGTTTAAATTATATACTGTAACATCCTTAATAACTCCTATATATGTTTTATTATTTTTATGAACAGTTATAAATTTACCCAAGGATATAAAATACCGCACTTCTCCATCTTTACGTATAATCCTGTATTTTCCGGGAAATACATTATTATTTAAAATTTTTT